>CALLZJ010000142.1 GCA_937858435.1 uncultured bacterium | reverse complement strand
GTCCCGGCCATGGGCCGACCAGCGGGCGCCGCGTCGCGGCGCGGGGGCGCAGGCCCGCCCAGCGGGGCAGGACGGGCGCATCCGCAAGTATCAGGCAGGCCGCGCGGGCGCGGGCGGTGACGAGAACGGACTGGACTCCCGCCAGCCAGGCCGGATCGAGGTCCTGGAGCGAGTCGATGAGGTAGGCCCGCTTACCCTCGGCCCGGGCCAACTCGGCCAGCCGCTGGCTGTTGGAACTGTTCTGGCTGCCGAGCACGAGCACCACGTCCGCCAAGGGCACCAGTTGCTTGACCGCTTCCTGACGGTTCTGGGTGGCGTAGCAGATATCTTCCTTGGCCGGGCCCACGATCTCAGGAAAGCGGCGGCGCAGGGCGTCAATGATCACGTTGGCGTCGTCGACGCTGAGCGTGGTCTGAGTCAAGTAGGCGAGTTTGGTCCCGGGGGGGAATTCAAGCCGCTCGACGTCGGCCACGGTCTCGACGAGCTGGATATGGCCCGGCGCTTCGCCCATGGTGCCGACGACTTCATCGTGGCCTTCGTGGCCAATGAGCAGGATGCGGTAGCCTTCGTTCGCAAAGCGGAGCGCTTCGAGATGGACCTTGGTGACCAGCGGGCATGTGGCGTCGATGGCCTTGAGCCCACGCCGGGCCGACTCCTCGCGAATCTGCGGGGCCACGCCATGGGCACTATACATCACGTAGCCGCCGTCGGGCACTTCGCTCAGATGATCCACGAAGACCACGCCGCGGCTGCGAAACCGCTCCACGACGTAGCGATTGTGCACGATCTCGTGGTAGACGTAGAAGGGCGTGCCCACCAGTTCGAGGGCCTTCTCCAGGCTCTCGATGGCCATGATGACACCGGCACAAAACCCACGCGGATTGGCGAGCAGAATGCGCATGCTGCCTCCTTCGAGGCTATCGTAGACCCCGGGTAGGAACCGGCAACAAGGCGGGGTGGCAACGATCGGCCGAGCGCGTCCGTGGCTTCCGCCTACCAACCGGCGGGCAGGCCCCAGATGCCGGGCGTGGCGAGTTCGACCGAATTGCCAGCCGGATCGCGGAAGTAGAGCGAGCGGCCGCCCCGGGGCCAGTCTTGCTCATGCTCGATGGGCACCCCCGCGCTGACGAGGTGTTGCCGCCAGCCATCGAGGTCGGCGGCCGCCACTCCGAAGGCGAAGTGGCCCGGGCCTGTGGTCCCATGAATCGGCAGCATCTCCTTCTTCAGCGTCCCGGAGGCGATGAAGCAGAGGAGCACCTGGCCATTGCCGACCTGGAAGAAGACATGTCGGCCATCCTGCCGGCCCCGTTCGGTCAGCCCCAGGATGCCGCCGTAGAAGCGGGCGGCTGCGTCGAGATCGTCCACGTAGATGGCCGTCTCGGTGATCTGCTCCAGCGGCGTCATACGGAACGCTCCCGGAGGCCTGGGGAATGCTACTCCGGCGGCGAGGGCGGCGGCGTCTGGGGCGCGCCCACCAGCGTCCGCATTTCCTGCCGCGAGTCTCTCCACTGCTGCACGGCCGTGCGGCGATGTTCCTGGAACTCGAGCACCGCGGGTCCGATCAGGATAATCGCCGCCGGGATCCACAGGCACAGCAGCGTGGGGAAGAGCAGCCAAAACATCGTCTTGTTGGCCCGAGCCTCAGCCCGCTGCTTGAGGTTCGTCCGGAGGCTGTTGGAATATTCGATCAAGGCCGCCCCGGTGTCGGTGCCCAGCTTCTCCGCCTGGATGATGATCATGGCGAAATTGCGGATGTCCGCCGTGGGAACGCGGGTCTGCAGTTGTTCCAAGGCGTGGGGCAGGCTGCGCAGCTCGGCGTGCTGGCGAATGATGTCAAACTCGTCGGCCAGCACCGGATGGCAGAAGCGCAGTTCCCGAGCCACCCGCTTCACGGCCGCCAGGAGGTTCTGCCCGGCCGAGAGACACAGGGCCAGCATGTCGATGGCGAAGGGCAGCCCTGCTTCGATCTGCCGGAGCCGCTGCCGGCCTCGGAAGTAGAGATAGACGCGCGGCAAGCTGTAGCCGAGGATGGCGAGGACCAGCCCGCCGACGACGACGGACGCGATCTGCGTGGGCTCCACGAGCAACGCCAGGACGCCCGCCACCACCAGGGGCGTGACGATGAGCAGCGTGCGCAGGGCGGCGTATTCCATGAGGGCGGGCTTGCGGTAGTAGCCCGCCAGGAGCAGTTCCTTTTGCAGTTCGTCGCTGACCTCGCCCTTGACCGGAAGCTGGGCGGCGAGGGCGGGCGTCCAGTCGCCGAGCAGGAGGTCGGCCCGTGTTTCAGGATGCTCGCCAGGCGCCGACGTCTCCAGCCGCCGCTGCCGAGACCGACGCCACTCCCCCATGCG
>CALLZJ010000141.1 GCA_937858435.1 uncultured bacterium | reverse complement strand
GCCCGGAGCCGCGTCCGCGCTCCCCCTTCAACTCCCCCAGCCGCCCTCCCGACCGCTCAATCGACTCCGCAGTCTACCATAATGAACGGCCGTATACAACCCGGTTGTGGGCGGTTCGCGGTGAAAGGTGCGGCAGGCCGTAGCAGTGCCGTGAGCCGGCGTTGAACCGCGAGCGGTCACTCAGTCCGGGATCGAAACCGCTTCCCCGCCACGGCGCGTCGCCAAGGCGGGCAGCACGCCCGCGGCCCCATAGCTCAGCATCCGGGCATGCCCATCCGCGAACAGGAAATGGGCCCCACCCGGGTGCGGCGACCAAAAGTGGAACATCGAGCACTGATTCTGGAACGTCCCGCGCTGAAACACATACGGGCCGTCCGGGCAGCCGTACTTCGCCGGGCTGTAGCTGGGATCGTATTGGTTCAACTCGGCTGCTCCGAGAATCATGTCGCCGGCGCCATTCCGGTTCATCCCCCACCCCGCATACCACCAGCCGGCATTGAGCAAGGCACTGGGCGGCCGCTCCCCGACCATCAGCGTGGTGCTCAGGCCGTCCGCGATATCGCCCGGCCGTATCCGGGAGTTGAGGAACAAAACGCCATCGTTGCGGGTCTGATCGACCCCCAATACGCCCAGATAGGACGTGTAACCGAGCAGGACCATGCCGCCGAGATAGCTGGGCAATTCGAGCGACGGCCCCAGCCGTGGGTCGCTGGGACAAACGAACTCCTTGATCTGTACCCCCAGCCCCCGGTGCGGCGGCTGGTGCAGAAAAAACTTCTCCACGGCAAAGGCATTGACCGTTTCCAGCCATAACTCATTGCGTTCCAGATAAGGCAGCAGTCGGGCTTGCCAGCCCAGATGCGGCATGGGCTCAGTAGACCCACTATAGCTGCAGCCGGCGGGAAAATGACCCTTGTCGTTCTGATACTCGGCCAGGGCCCGGCCGAGCGTTCGCAGGTTGGCCAGGCACCGGGCCTTGTCCAGCGTGGCCCGCACCCGCTGGATGGCGGGCAGCAACAAGGCGAGCAGCGTCGCCACGATCGCTATCACCACCAGCAGTTCGAGGAGAGTGAAACCGCGGCGTTTCATGGCTTCCTCGCAAACCAGAGCACGTGGCCAGTCCAGTTCACTTGCAGTTCCGCCTCGGACACCCAGCGGGCGGGCGACGGCGGATCATACACGAGTGCGCGTCCATCTTTCCAGCCGATGAGCACACAATAATGACCGCGCGGACAGTCGATGATCACCGGACCCGCTTGCTGCTTCAAGAACGCCAGATTGGCCTTGCGGGCGTTCGGCTGCAAGCCCTTCTTCGCCGCAGCACGAACCAGGCCATCCATCGTGGTACCGGCAGCCGTAGTGCCGCAGAGTTTCTCCAACTCGTCCAAGGTCGCTTCCATTCGATGCCATCGACAAACGACCAGCAACGCTACTGGCCCACAGGCATTGGGCCGGTAGCCATCCGTGCGCTTCTCGTGGTCGGCTTGCCACGCAGGACAGAGGGACCAAAGACACAAGGTTGCTGCCCACATGTCTATTTCCCGTTGACGTAACCTGACACGGGCACGCTCACTTCCAAGGTCTTCTCGCCACTGGCCAGAACGAGCCTTACGGTGCCTGCAAGCTGGCCTGGCTCCACGCCGGCGGGCAACTCGGCGGTCACCCGAAGCAATGCCTGCCCGCTGGCCGGCGCTTCGCGTTGAACGGTGATTCCCTCGAGGCTGGATTCAAACCGCACGAGTTCAAGCGCCTTGGCGTTGGGAAGGCGAATCGTAACGGTGCGCCGCACCGGCTGGTATCCGGGCTTCAAGAGGCCGAACGAAAACCGGTCCGGGTGAACTTGCACCCTATCCACAACCGGTTCGACCAGGATCGCCGGCACCCGAATCGTCTTGTACTCGCTTGCCGAAGTCTCTATTTCAAGCACAGCTTCTTGCGGGAAGTCCTTGCTGGCCATGACTCCGTGGACGCGGAATTCCAAGCGCGTGAATCCTCCATCGCGGGCCGGGTGGACTTGCGGCGGATCGCACTCAAAGCGCGTTGCACCGACCCGTTGGGCCATCCGGACGGACTTGATCTCGAGTTCCGTGGCCGGGTTGACCATCAAGTCGAAGGTGCCCTCGAAGGCCGTGCCTACCTCGGAAGGAGCCTTGATCGGCACGGCCAACTTGGTGTAGTAGCATTCGGGCAAGTAGGAGCCTTCAATCATGAGCTTGGTAACAACATCAGACTCATCAAGGTGAATCAGGAACTCCTCTCTGAATATGAAAAGCTCGCCGAGCACTTTCGGCGTATTGCGCCTTGTAATGGTCAAGCGAACGGCTTCGCGCGGGGGCACGACCCGGGCCGAAAGTGTGACTTCCGTGCAGCCGCAAGACTTTCCAATGGCCTTGATGGTGACGGGTTTGGAGTTCTCGTTATACAGTTCGAAAGCATGCTCCACCTTCTCGGTGATGACCTCGCCGAAGTCCCAGACGGGCTCCTTACAGGTGAGTGGCAGGAAGCTGCCCTTGTCAACGGGATTTGAGGCCCCGCTGGGGCCGGCCGGTACCGCAAGCTGGCAACCCGCCAAGAGGCCCAAGGGGAACAAAACGAGCAGCAGTATTGATACGCGGAGATGTAGTAAGCTCATGGCTCTTCACACAAGGAGTGCGGATAGAACTTAGACCCATTCGGTATGATCTCACGAATCAACCGAATAGAATGACAGCCACTGCGCGCAACGCTAGGTGACCTGGGGCCGGCGCAGCCGGAGCGCCCACCAGGCCAGTAGGGCCAGGAGGCCCACCGCGGCGGCGACGAGCAGCCACGGCCACCATGCCTTCGCTTCTTTGGCCGCCGGGGCCGGACCGCGGGCGAACTCTTCATTGATCCGCACAATCTCGCGGTCGATGTCTTCGCGCGAGACGGCATCCACGCCCAGGAGGGTCTGTTCTCCGGTTTTCGAGTTGAGCAAGCGTGCTCCCCTCGGCAATGGGAAATCTTCTAGTGTGAATCGGCTATCTGGGACCTCTTCCAACCGAAATTCCAAGAGTCGCGCCTCGAGTGTAAATTCGCTCCATTCACCCTTGTCGAGCGATCGCGTCGTCAACCGGGCCGCCGTCGCCACGTGGGGTAGTTCATTTCCTCGCCTATCGAATGTGAAAGTCGCCTCGAATGGGAACACTCGCTGATGATCCTGAAACGCGCGAAAAGAGGTGATCGCATAGGCGCGTTCGGGATCGAGAACCATCTGAAAGTTCATCTTGGAGTTGGGGTTGCGGCAGTGAACTTTGAGCTTGTTGTCTTCCATGTCGAATGTGGCGTCCATCTTCCCTTGGGGAACGATCTCGCGGAAATACTTGGCCAGTGTCGAATCGCCCAGGAACTCATAAACCGGTGGAATCCAATGACCCAGCCAAGCCGGATGAGTAAGCACGTATGAACGTGTTTCCAAGTCCAAACGGTTCAAATGCACTATGTGATGGGGTGGAATTGTGTGGGGGCCAGGTTCTGAGTGCGAAAGGTACCGCCCGCCATCGAACAACTCGTGGCGCCCGCCAGTCCGAAAACGCACGCGCCGGCCCGAGAACCAGACCTCGACTTCAGGGCCGTAGTACGTATTGGGGCTGGATACCGTGACGGCATACTTCGCATAGCCCGAGGTGAACAGTCGGTCATGGTCGTCGCGGATCGCCGCGATCCGCTGGAGCAACTCCTGAGTTTCGCCGACTTGCCAGCAAAGGAAGACTCCCAACAACAACTGGTTCATGACCTGCTCCGGTGAGTTGACGATGCCGAGCCTGGGCGTGCCATGTGGCGACCGCTATGGGAGGAACACCTTGCATTTATCGTGGCTTCTTCCTAAAAATTGGCCACTAGGAACGAAAACTGCCTTGAACCTAGCCGGGGGAAATGGCCCTGTCAAGCTTCTTCGCGGAATGGCCTGATAACAAGTCCCGACTCTTACTGGCTCCGGGGCTTCTGCTCACGGACCTTGACCACGAACTGCGCGCCCGAGCGCATCACGTCGAAGACGGTTTCCAGCTTCTCCTGCACGATCTGCTCTTCCGACAGTTGGCGGTATTCCAGTTCCTTCTTCGCCATCTCCCTCTCCAGTTCCTGGGGTACGAAGATGGCGATGTAGTTCGGCGTAGTGTCGAGGCCAAGCTGCTTGGCCACCCCCACGCAGACCTCGGCATCGGTGTTCGTGTACCAGATGCGATTCAGATCGCGGATGCCTTCCACGGTCACCACCGTGTGGACGGGCGCCTGCCCCGAGCTCCAAGCGGTATAAAGACGAAAGCGCCCCGGCGCATCGGGGACGAGGATGATCGTCTGGAGTTCGGCCAGCTTACGCATGAACTGGGCATGGTCCTGGAGCGGCAGCACGATGATCCAGCGATCCTTGCGCGCCATGCGTTTGGAAGGCTGGCCCCGACCGTCCCCCATGCCGTCTCCGTCGCGTCTTCCGATGCCCCGGCCTTGACCGCCGCCAGCACCCGGACCACCCCGCCCCTCGTTGCCGCGGTGGGAAGCTTCAAGGGATCAAACTGGAGCGCTGTGGCCGGCTCCGGATCGTCCTCGAAGCTCTTGGCCTCCTGGGGCTTGACGGCGGCATGGGGATCGCCGCCGCCCTGGCCCGCGCCGCCACTGCCACCCTGCTCGAAGATCACCATCTCGATAAGGGTGGCACGATCGTCGAACTTGAACATCCAGACCGAACTCAGGGCAAAGAGCATGGCCACGAAAAGATGGACCACGACCGACGTCGCCACCGACAGCGGAAACTCGTGGTGGGACGAATAGCGGGTCCAGATGGAAAGGTCCTCGGGGCACACCAGCGCCGTCGGAGCCGGCGGCAGGGCCTTGGTCGGAGTTGCGCTGGAGGCGGTCGGCGTGGACATGGGGCACCCCCGGACTTCAGGAGACTGGAAAAGCCTGAATCGGTCGTCGCCGTCAATCTCAAGACGGTGCCCCCGCCCGGAAGATTTGCTTGGTGGCGTGGTTCTTCCCGTTTGTCCGCCATTTTCCAGCCCGATCCCCGCGTTGCAAGATGAGAACTGAGGCAGCCCGTCCTAGCGGCCGAAGGTGCAGCGGGCCGACTGGCCGGGGCTCTCCTCGACTTCGACGCTGAGCCGGTCAGGTTCGAAGTCATGCTTTTCCTTGAGAAGCTGTTGCAGCCGCCGGGCCAGGTGGGCGGCCAGCAGTTCCGCGGTCGTATTGGCCACGGGCAAGAGCACACAGTCTCCTTCGGGAAAGCTCCACATCCGCTCCTCAAAGCGCACCTCGATCTGACCTCCCGTCTGGGCGACGAGGATGTACGGGCTTTCCAGCGGCAGCATCATCCGATGGTCGAGTTCATCGGTGAGCGACTGAGTCAGATTCTTCAGTGCGATGAAGTCGAAGACGTAGCGATTCTCGTCGAGCGGCCCCTCGACCTCGACCGCCACTCGGTAGTTGTGGCCGTGGAGCCGTTCGCAACAGCTTCCCTCGTAGGTAATGAAATGGCCGCTGCAAAAGGTCAGGTGGTCCTTGGTGACCCGCACCTGGAAGCGTTCTTTCATGATCGCACCTCGCCAACTCACTGGAGACCAGTCCTGCACTTTGCCTAGTGGACAGGATAGCGGGTGGAGACGAAGGGTAGGTCGGGCTCCGGTCCGAGCCCGCAGCGGAGAGCGACGAACAGGGCGGCGGTGACCAGATCGGCCGTCGTGCCTGGGTTGCGGCGATGGCCATCCGCACGCAGCCAGGCGTCCAAGCCGGCGTAGGCTCGCCAACCCCGCTTTAAATGTGGCCAGCCGACCGTGAGCACCGCGGCAGCCCGGGCCGCGGCTTCCCGGCTCGTTCGCATGCCCACCTTCCGGGCGATGAGGCTGTCTCCGAGGCGGGCCAGAAGTCGCAGTTGGGCCAGGATGATCGCCTCCTCCGTGGTCCAGCCCTTACGCCAGGCCGAACGCAGGGCCGGCAGCCCCAGGGTGAAGACCTGGGCGAAGCCGTTCGCATACTGCCGGGCGACGGCATCGCGGCGCGCGGCCAAGCGCATGGCCGCCACCAGGCTGGACGGCGGCGCGGCATGCACGTCGCTCACGGCGACCCGGCCCAGTCCGCCGGGCCGCGCCTCCCGGATGGCGGCATAGACCTCCTCGGCATCGGCCGGGGTCAAGCGGTCCAGCACCTGCCGTATCCCACGCCGCAGCCAGGCCGCCCCGGCAGGCACGGGGGCAGCCGGAGTCGGCACCGCCGCCAGCGGCACCGTGAGTAGCAAGATGCCCAGATTGGTATTGGCCGACGTGATCGCCTGCCGACGGCGGACGGCCGCTCGCACCGTGGCGCCGACGCCCCGTTGCTGCACGTCGGCCAGGAGCGGTGCGGCCGCCTCGGCACTGGCGAGGAAGTCGGCGGCTTTCACATCCGCAAAAGACGCCCCCTCATGGACGTTGCCGGCCTTGCGGGCCGTGACCTCCCAGCGGCAGGCCAGGCGAAAGGCCGCCTCCGGAACCAGCCGCTTGGCCCCCCCGGCGATCACGCCACGCCCCCTCTTCCTTTTTTCATTGGCGTCGTGTCCCATCACCTCATTAGACTGTCGATATGCACGAGACGCAAACGTCGTTGCTGCGGCGCGTTCGGGATCCCTCCGACCGTGACAGTTGGGGCGAATTCGTCGCCTTGTACGAACCGCTGCTCCTCAGCTACGTTCGCAAGAAGGGGCTGCGCGATCACGACGCTCATGACGTCGT
>CALLZJ010000140.1 GCA_937858435.1 uncultured bacterium | reverse complement strand
TTAATGATACGGCGACCACCGAGATCTCCACTCTTTCCCTCACGACGCTCTTCCGATCTTCGACGAAGGTTGGTCTGAGGCTCTCCTGGCCGCCAAACGCGAAGGCGGCGAGCAGAAGCGTGCTGGCGATGCTGCCCACCCGGGCCAGCCAGCGCAAGACAATGGAAAGCAACATGGTAAATACCTCCAGGAGTGCTTGGGTCATTCTCGAATCACGCAGCGACGAAGTGTGCTGCCAGGCGTTCCATAGTGCGTGCCCGCGGCTTGACCCGCGGCTTTAGTCGCTTGATAATGGCGGAAGCTAGTCGAACCATCGGCGTCATTGGGATGGTGAAGTTAGTCATCCGCCCAGGCCAAACGCTCTGCCAGCCTTGTCGGGAACATTGATGGGCCTGCCTGCTTTCAATGAGGAAGGCGATCTGCCACCCGGCGTCCATCGTGCTACTCTGCGGGAGCTTTTCGAGCGATTCGGCCAGGGATCGATCCAGCGTTGTGCGGTTGCGGATCGGCTCAAGCGTGTCTACGACCTGGTCCGTTCGACGGGACATCTTGCACGCTTTGTCGTCTTCGGCTCGTTCGTCACGGCCAAGGCGGAGCCGAACGATGTCGACCTCCTCCTGCTGATGGAGGACTCGTTCGACCTTGCCGCGGTGATGGGTGAGGCTTCCCTGCCCTTCCAGCACTTGGACGCGGACGTTCTTTTCGGCGCGAGCATCTTCTGGACGCGCCGGTCCAGTGCACTGGGCGGGGAACAGGCCATGATCGAACATTGGCAGTTCGCCGTGAGGGTGGCCAACGGGGCATCGTCGAGGTCGGAGGGGAGGGGTCATGATTGCCAAGGATCAACAATTGGAAGCTACCTTGGCACGTATCGCTTGGTTTCAAAAGCAAGTGGCTCACCTGCGGAAGACCGAGACCAATCCAGTGAACGACCGGGCAGCCGTTGCGGGCTTCCTGGCAGAAATCGATCGCAAGCAGCTCGAGGTGCGAGAGTACTTCAGCTTCCTCCCCACGGAGACGGCGGGGGCAGTCTAACCTGACGTGCCCAGTTCGCGGTCACAGACCAGCCGAGCAGTCTGGTCCTGGGTCCTCTCATGGAGCGGCGTATGAGTCGGAGCCTGGCGGTGCTGGTGGCCTTGTGGCCGCTGGGGTGGGTGGTTCCGGGAGCGGCCCAGCCGGCCGAGGGTGTCGTGTTGCTGCGCGATCCCTGGGGCGTGCCGCACGTCTTCGCCCATTCCGATGCCGGGGCGTTCTATGGCCTGGGTTATGCCACGGCCGAAGATCGCGCCTGGCAGATGACCTACACCCTGCGCCTCGTGCAGGGGCGGCTGGCCGAGGTCCGTGGGCCAATCCAGAAGCTCAATCGCACCGAGTCGGCCGTCGATCATGACCGCAAGATGCGGACGTTCGGCTTCTACCGCGCGGCCCAACGGCTGGCTCAGAAGCTCGATCCCGAATCACTCGGACTCCTGCGGGCCTACTGCGACGGCGTGAACGCCTACTTCCGCCAGCATCGAGACCAACTGCACCCGCTCTTTGCAGCGACTGGCGTCACCCCCGAGCCCTGGACGCCGGCCGACTGCTTGGCTTGCTGGTGGAACCTGGCCCAGTACTTCGCCACGGATGGGACCCGCGACCTGATCGCCGGCCGGGAGCGGCCCGGCGGACGAGCGGGGCGGGGCGGCACGGTGCCCGACGTGCCGGCGGACATGACTCCTCTGCCGCCCGACGATCTGCCTGCCGTCGTCAAGCGGAGCGACGTGGGACCCGAGTGGATCCAGCGCGTGCAGCAGTTCGCCCAGGAGCAGGGGCTGACGCGCCAGGTGGAGGCGGATGGCCAGCCGCCGCGCTTCAGCCATGCTTGGGTCGTCGGCAAGGAGCGGAGCACGACCGGCGCCGCGGTGCTCGTCAGCGACCCGCAGACGCCGGTGCGGAACCCGTCGCTGCTCTACCACTTCCACGTGCAGGGGAAGACCTTCAATGCCCGGGGCGTCGGCGTGGCCGGGAGCCCGGTGCTGCTGATCGGCTTCTCGGACCGCGTGGCCTGGGGGATGACCGCCCTCGGGGCTGACCAGGCCGACCTGTTTCAGATCGAAACCGACCCAGCCCGTCCCGACCAGTATCGCTTCGATGGGGCCTGGCGACCCATGACCCTGCACCCGGAGATCATCAAGGTGCGAGGCGGGGAGCCGATCCGCTATCTGGTTCGGGAGACACACCTGGGACCGGTGGCGACGGAGTTCTGTTTCGCTCAGCCCGGCGAACCGGAGGTGGTTCTCAAGCGCGTCCCGACCTGCGATACCGACCGGGAGACCATCCAGGCAGCCCTGGCGATGATGCGGGCCCAGGATGTTCACGAGTTCGACAAGGCACTGGCGGGCTGGCGCTTTCCCAGTGCCAACGTGGTCTTCGGCGACCGCCAGGGGAACATTGGCTACCGGGCCGTGGGGGCGATCCCGCTCCGTTCACGTCTGGATCGCAGCCAGGGTCGGCAAGCGCAACCGGGCCACACTTCCGCTCAGGATTGGCAGGGATTCGTGCCTGCCGAGCTGATGCCGGCCGTGATCAACCCCGCGGCGGGCGACCTCTACAGC
>CALLZJ010000139.1 GCA_937858435.1 uncultured bacterium | reverse complement strand
GCGGTAAGCGTGATTCGTCCTTGCCTTCGGGGCGGGCACAAGCAACAATGGCTACAGGGGCCTGGGCGTTGATCTGGGACGAGCGACGCCCCGGCTGAACCGTTTTCACCTCCAGGTGCCGCATGTCGACGCAACCTCAAGCCGGCGTTCAACCCAACCCGGCCACGACGGGCCCGGGCTTCTCGATGATGTGTCCGGACGACGAGTCGATCTGGTCACGTTACTCGGCGAACTATGAGTTTCCCTTGTCGGTCGCGACCTCGGTGGTGCTGCATCTCTTCGTGGCCATGATGGCAGCCCTCGCCTCGGTCTGGCTCTTCAAGTTCGACGACAAGGTGCCCGAACTCGACGCCATCATCTTTGCTGGCGGCGGCGGCTCGGGCGACGGGGGCGGCGACCCGACCGGCCTCGAGAAGCTGCAGGAAGCTCGGGCCTTCAAAGACGATACGGTCCCCGATTCTCCTATCGAGTTCGATCCCAACATGCTGCCGAGCATGGACCTCGACCCGACCAAGCTGAACATGAAGGACGCGGTCAAGGAGACCGAAGAACTGGCGCGGGGCGTGCGTGACCCCTCGAAGATCATCGGCGACGTCGGCCGGGGCGGCCCGGGTCGTGGGGGTGGCCGCGGATCGGGCTTCGGTACGGGTGACGGCGACGGCTCCGGTCCGGGACGGCAGACGGCTCGGGCCAAGCGCAAGGAGCGCTGGTCCATCGTGCTGCCGCTGCACGATCCCGAGCAGTTCAAGTACAAGCTGATTGAACTGCAGACGATGGTGCTGGTGCCGGAGTCGACGGGCCGTTATCGGCTCTACCGCGACCTGAGCAAGGGGCGGCCGCCGGACCACACCGTCGAGACGCAGGAAGGCATCAACCGGCTGAACCGGATCTGGTACACGAACACCGACCAGGAAGTGTGCCAGGGCATGGCGCAGCAGTTGGGTCTGCCGTCAACGCCGAACTATATCGCCATCTTCGTGCCGCAAGAGCTTGAGCTCGAGATGGCGAAGAAGGAACTGGCCTATCGGAACCTGACCGAAGAGCAAGTCGTGAAGGCGAACCTGGAAACGGTGTTCGAGGTGTCGCGGTCGGGTTCTCAGTTCGTGGTGCGGGTGCGGGAGCAGAAGCCCAAGGGGCGCTAGCTCGCGCGAACAATGAAGCCCAGGCGGAGCGTGCCGCGCTCCGCCTTTTTTCGTGGCCGGTGGCTTGGCCGTGGCTGAGGGGGCCTCCGATGTCGGTCGTCTCGGCAACCGTCCTCTGCTTCCTGGTGATCGACCCGATCGGAAACATCCCGTTCTTCGTCTCGGCCTTGCAGCGGGTGCCGCCCGAACGGCAGGGCTGGGTGGTACGCCGCGAGTTGCTCATCGCTTATGGGCTGATGGTGCTCTTCCTGTTCCTGGGCGGGCCGCTGTTGCGAATACTGGGAATCTCCGAGCCGGCTCTGACCCTGGCCGGAGGCGTGATTCTGTTCTTGATCGCGCTGCGGATGGTCTTCCCGACGCCGGAGAAACCGCTTTTCGAGGGGATTGACGAAGAACCGTTCATCGTGCCGCTGGCAGTGCCTTACGTGGCGGGTCCGAGCGTACTGGCGACGGAACTCCTGTTCATGAGCAAGGAGCCGGACCGCTGGCCGGAGTGGCTGCTGGCGATCACGCTGGCCTGGGCCGGTTGTGCGGCGATCCTCCTGGGTAGTACGCGGCTGCGAGGGCTTTTGGGAACCAAGGGGCTGGTGGCGCTCGAGCGGCTGATGGGCATGGTGCTCATCGCCCTAGCGGTCCAGATGTTTCTGACGGGCGTGGAGGCCTTCCTGGCGGCGCGGCCACGTGCGCCGTAGTCTGTTTTTGAGCGGCCCAGGCGGTGCCGCGCCCAAAACACCCCGAGGCCTGCCTTGAAAGCCGCCCAGGTGCTCGAGTGCCGCGACCTGCCGCTCCCCGAGCCGGGACCGGGCCAGGTCCGCGTGCGCATGCTCTATAGTCCCGTCAATCCTTCCGACTTGCTCACCGTGCGGGGCAACTACGGCATTCTGCCCAAGCTCCCGGGCACCCCGGGCTTCGAGGGGTGTGGCATTGTCGAGAAGTCGGGGGGCGGGTTTTACGGCAAGATCCTGCTCGGCCGGCGCGTCTGCGTGCTCAACCGCGTGGGCGGCAACTGGCGCGACCACGTCGTTCTCAATGCCATGGAGGCCTTCCCCTTCGTACCGAAGGGCGTGCCGGACGAGCAGATGGCCTGCCTGTTCGTCAACCCCGCCACCGCCTGGATCATGACTCGTGAAGTCCTGCGGCCTCGTGCCGGCGAGTGGCTTCTGCAAACGGCGGCCGGCTCCGCGTTGGGTAAGATGGTTATCCGGCTCGGCAAGCGCTTCGGCTTCAAAACCATCAACGTCGTCCGCCGGCCCGACACCGCCGCCGAGATCGCCAAGTACAGCCCCGACGTCATCATCGATACTTCCAAGGAAGACTTGGAAGAGCGCGTGGAAGACATCACCGGGGGCAAGGGCGTTCCCTTCGCCATCGATGCCGTGGGCGGCGAGACCGGGTCGAAGGTCTTCCGCTGTCTGGGGAGCCGCGGGCGGATGCTGGTCTATGGCGCCCTGGCAGCCGATCAGTCGATGCAGATCACGTCGCGGCGGCTCATCCTCGGCAGCAAGACGATCGAAGGGTTCTGGCTCTCCGACTGGGTGAAGTCCAAGTCGCCCCTGCGAATGTTGCGGCTGCTCCGCAAGGTGGGCGGGCTGATCAAGGAGGGTCTGCTGCGGACGGACGTTGCCGCCGTCTACAACTTGGATCAGATCAAGGAAGCGGTACAGGCCGCCGAGACGCCCGGACGGCAAGGGAAGGTCCTGCTGAAGATGGACGCCACGTAGGCCAGATTGGGCCGCAGCTCAGGGGAAGGGAAACTCAGGTTGGCCATGTCCCGCACGTTCACCTTCCTGGGCACCGGCACGTCGGTCGGCATCCCTATGGTGGGTTGCGAATGCGGCACGTGCCTCTCGACCGATCCCCGCAATCAGCGGTGGCGCTGCTCGGTGGTGCTCCAGACGCCAAGTGGTACCATCCTGATCGACACCTCGCCGGAGATGCGGCTCCAGCTCCTGCGGGCCGAGGTGAAGCTGATCCATGCGGTGCTGCTCACCCATTACCATGCCGACCATCTTTACGGGCTGGACGACATCCGCGTCTTCCCGCACCGGCTAGGCGGCCCCTTGCCGGTCTACTGCACGGCGGAGACGGAGGCCATCGTCCGCCGCGTGTTCGCCTATGCGTTTCCGGAGTTGCCGGACGAGACCGGAGAAGGCCCACCGCCCCGGCCAGCGAGCTTCGTTCCAAGTCTCCGTTTTGAGCGCGTGATCGAAGGGCAGCCGTTCCAAGTGCTCGGCGAGCAGGTGCTGCCCATCCCCCTCCAGCATGCTCAGTTCAACGTGCTCGGCTTTCGCGTCGGGGACGTCGCTTACTGCACCGACGTCAGTTACATCCCCGAGAGCAGTTACTCGCTGCTTGCAGGTCTCGACGTGCTGGTACTAGATGCGCTGCGCCATCGGCCGCACCCGGCCCATTTGTCGATCGACCAGGCCCTGGCCGTGGTCGAACGGCTGCGTCCCCGCCGCGCCTACTTCACTCACATCAGCCATGACGTGGAGCATGAGGAGACGGAGGCCAAGCTGCCCTCCCATGTTCGGCTGGCCTACGACGGGTTGCAGTTCGATTTCTAATGCGACAGGGTTCAGGACCGCGACCGCGGCCATAGGCGCGGCAGGGCCAATAGAACCAGCACGGTGGCCAGGGCGCCCAGGTAGAGCCGGGGCTCGCTGGCCGGCGTCATCAGGCCATAGGTCTTGTAACTGCTGTCGACCTGGGCCAGGTCGCCGAGCCGAATCTCGATGCCGCGGGCGGTCCCATCCGCACGGTCGCGCCGGCTGCGAAACGTGACGGCGTAAGTGGACTCGAGATGGACGGCGACCCTTTCAAAGACCTGACCCAGCCGGTCCGCCTGGCGGACGTCGAAGTACTCGCCCCCGGTCTGATCGGCGAGCCAGCGCAGGCCCGTCTCGTCGATGCCGTCGTCGTGCAGGTCGATGGACAGACTCTCGAACACCTCGGTCAAGCGGTTAGCGTCGGTGATGGCGTGGTACTGGCCGCCGGTGCGGGCGGCGACTTCGCGCAGGTGTTCCTCTTGCAGCTCGCGGCCACGGCCCAGACCCAGCATATAGATCGGGATACTGAGCCGCCGGGCCAGCGCAATGACGGGCTCGGGGCCACGGCTGGAACTGCGATTGTCGATGCCGTCGGTGAGGGCCACGAGTGCCAGGCGGGGCGGGCGGGGGGCCGAGGCGCGGCTGGCATCGAGCGTTCGCAGGCCTTGCAGGACCGCGTCCCACAGCCGGGTCTCGCCGACGGGCTTGAGGCGATCCAGGGCCTGGGTGAGTTGCTGCTGATCGCTGGTGAACTGCGCGGGTTCGAGCAAGAAGTGAATTTCATCGTTGAAGGCGATGAGCGTGACGTCGGCTGCCTCGCTGGGCAGGAGGTCGATGAAGCGACGTGCAGCGCGCTTCAGTCCCGTCATCTTGCCGCCGTCGCTCATGCTGCCGCTGCGGTCGAGCACGAGGGCGGTGCGGATGTAGTCGTGGCGGCCCGGTTCTCCGAGGCCGACGGTGTAGACCGCCGCCTGTCGTGCTCGGGCTTGCTCGACGACTTCGGCGAGGGAGTGGCGGCTGTTGACGTCGCGGCCGTCGGTCAGGAGCACGACGGCCCGGCGTTCGCCTGGCTTGGGAGCGGGTAGGAGATCGAGGGCGGCCACGGTGGCATCGAGGTAAGCCGTACCTCCCGCGGCCACGGCGCCGGCCACGTGCTCGCTGAGTTCCCTCCGCTCCAGGCGCGGCGGCAGGCGCAGGTAGATTTCATGGTGGAAGAGAACCAGTCCCGAGGGCGTGGTCGGGTCGAGGGCGGCGAAGAAGCGGCGGGCGGCGGCTTGGCCCTCGGCGAGCTTGTTTTGCCGGCTCATGCTGCCACTGGTGTCGAGTACGAGCATGGCGGCGACTGGGCCTGGCTGAACAGCCTGCGGCTGGATGCGATGGACCTCTTGCCCATCTTCGTAGATCACGAGGTCGACAGGGGGCGGCGTCGCGGGCGGCTTGCCTTCCGCGTCGAGCAGACGGAAGCGGACCGTGACCATGGGAAAGTCACGAGCATCGACGGCTTCGAGCCATTCGATGCGAAGCGGCCGGGCTGGAGCGGTAGGTTCGGGCGGGGGCAGCGCGGCGGCCGTGGTCAGGCCAAGGATGAGCACGAGCAGGATAGCGAAGTGACGCATGAACCCGACTCGCCGAGGAGGGTCTGCGAGCGTGGACGAGACGGCGTGGACGCTATTCGTGGCGGTTGGCAGCCATCCACAGCATGTAGGCGACCCGTTCCCGGACGACCTTCTGCCGATGCTGGAGCAAGGCCCGGTAGGCCTGCCAGACGTAGAAGATGCCGACGATGGCCAGCGTGCAGATGAGCAGCCCCTGCAGAGTTTCCATGAAACTCCCCGAGCGCGAGTCTTGAGGCGAAATCCTCTCCTTGAAAAAGTTACACCAAAAGCTGGGCAAAAGCAAACGAAGGTGCGGCTGATTCCGGCTTGATGAGAATCCCGAGCTGGCCCTGGCCTTCCCTTTCATGAGTGTTCCACCTTCCGCGGCAAATGCTGGCATCGGTCCCAGACTGTCGGTTACAATGCGGGTCGATCTGACCACGGGGAAGGCTGAGGCTACCATGGACGCGATGATCACAATCATGCCGCTGGCCGCGAGCCAGGTCGAGAACGTCTACCAGTTCCCACTCCCGGCGGCCAACGTGCCGCTGCCGGCTTCGTTTTCGACGCAGGACGTCTCCGCCGCGGATCAGGCCTTCAAGGCTTACCAAGACGAGTCAGCTCCGCCGCCGCCCGCACCCGGCTTACTGCCGACCTTTCTGGTCGTGTCCTCGGCACTGGCGGCAGTCCGAGGGGTGATGCTCGACGGTGGTCCCGCTAGCAGGCATGATGAAGAAGAAGACGAGCTTGACGAAGCGAACGACAACGACCGCCGCCAGGACGGCAAGCGCGAGGAATAGCTCATGCGCTTCTTTGGACTGCTCGTCCCCCTCCTGATCGTCTCCCTGGCTGCTGGGCAAGCGCCGCCCGCTGCTGCTCCCTATGGAGACATCAGCGCGGTCAAGCTCCTCCGTCCCGACGATGGCGAAGACCATCCTTCGGAGCCACCGCCGCCGGGTGCGATCGTTCTGTTCGACGGCACCAGCCTGGATGGTTGGGTACGGCTGGACGGCAGCCCGCCGAACTGGAAGCTCTTGCCGGGTGGGATCATGCAAGTGGGGCCGGGCAGTCTCCGCACGGAACGCACGGATTGGCCGCTGCGCTACCACCTGCACGTTGAGTTTCGCGTTCCCTACATGCCCAAGCACTCCGGCCAGTGGCGCGGCAACAGCGGGGTCTTTCTCTACAACCGCTATGAGTTCCAGATTCTCGACAGCTACGGCCGGGCCGAACCACGCAAGGACGACTGCGGCGCCTTGTATGGCGTGGCCGCGCCCAGAGTGAATGCCAGCAAGGCTCCCACCGTGTGGCAGGCCTTCGATATCGAGTTCACGGCCCCGACCTATGCCGAGGGCAAGCGAACCCGCCCCGCGCGCTTCACGGTCAAGCACAATGGCGTCTTGATCCACGACGACGTGGAACTGGACGCCGACAGTTCGAGAAACGATCCTTCGCGCTGGCCGCGTGTGCCGGGCGGCATCATGTTGCAGGATCACTCTGCCGTTGTCCAGTTTCGCAATCTCTGGCTCTTACCGCGGTGTGAATGACCGTTCGCCCTTTCATCCTTCGTTGGCAAGTCTGGATCGCCGGGCTCTCCATTCTCGGGATCGCCGTTCATCTCTTTTTGCGCTGGGCGCCGGTTCCGAGTTGGTCGGCTCAATCGCCCCTCTGGATCGTGCTGGCCTTGGGCGGCGTGCCGCTGGTCATCAACCTCGCGCTTAAGATCGCCCGGCTGGAGTTCGGTTCCGATCTGCTCGCGGGCATGTCGATTGTCACCGCCTTGGTCCTCGAGGAGTACCTGGCGGGGGCCCTGGTCGTGCTCATGCTCTCGGGAGGCGAGGCCCTCGAATCGTTCGCGGTGGCCCAGGCCTCTTCCGTGCTCCAGGCCCTGGCCCGGCGTCTACCGGCCAAAGCCCACCGCCGGCGGGGCGATCAGCTCGAAGACGTCCCCATTGCGGACATCGTCCCGGGCGAGCAACTGGTCGTGCTGCCTCATGAGCCATGCCCCGTTGACGGCGTCGTGATCGAGGGGCACGGCATGATGGATGAGTCCTTCTTGACCGGCGAACCCTACCACATGGCCAAGACGCCCGGGGCCGAGGTGCTCTCGGGCGCGATTAACGGCTCAGCGGCGCTCACCATCGAGGCCCGGCGGCGGGCCGTGGATTCGCGCTACGCCAAGATCATGCAGGTACTGAAGGAGACCGAGGTCAATCGTCCCCGGCTGCGACGGCTAGGCGACACGCTTGGAGCCGGCTACACGCCGCTCGCGCTCGCCATCGCCTTGGCGGCCTGGTACGCCAGCGGCGAGGCCCAGCGGTTTCTTAGCGTCCTGGTCGTGGCCACGCCTTGCCCGCTGCTCATCGCCATCCCCGTGGCCGTGCTTGGCTCCATCTCCTTGGCTGCCCGGCGGGGCGTGCTCATCCGCAATCCGGCCGCGCTCGAGCAACTCGACCAGTGCCGGACCATGATCTTCGACAAGACGGGGACGTTGACCTATGGCGAGCCGCGGCTCACCGAAGTGCTCGTCCAGCCGGGCTGGACGCGGTCGCAGGCCTTGCAACATGCCGCCAGCCTGGAACAGTATTCGAAGCATCCCCTGGCCGCAGCCCTCCGCCGCGCGGCCGACGTCGAGGGCCTGCCCCTCTTGCAAGTCGACCAGATTCGCGAGGAGCCCGGCCAGGGGCTGCGCGGTCAGGTCCGGGGGCATGAGGTGCACATCGTCAGCCGCAAGCAATGGCTGAACCAACATCCAAACGACGCCGATCGCTTCCCACCCTTGCCCGGCGGGCTGGAGTGTGTGGTGGGCATTGACGGCACGCTGGTCGCCGTCATGAAGTTCCGTGATGAGCCGCGCCAGGAGGGACGACCCTTCATCGGCCATCTGGGCCACCGGCACGCCATTGACCGGGTGCTCATTGTCTCGGGGGACCGCGAGGAGGAAGTGCGGCTGCTGGCCGACCGGGTTGGCGTGACCGAAGTCCGCGGCGGGCAAAGCCCCGAGCAGAAGGTGGCCATCGTCAAGACGGAGACGGCCCGAGCCAAGACCGTGTTCCTGGGGGACGGCATTAACGACGCCCCGGCCCTGGTGGCGGCCACGGTCGGGGTGGCCTTTGGCTCAACCCACGAAGTGACGGCGGAGGCGGCCGACGCCGTGATCCTGGATACTTCACTCGCCAAGTTCGACGAACTGCTCCACATCGCCCGGCGCATGCGGACGATCGCCCTGCAGAGTGCGGTCGGCGGCATGGCCCTGAGCGTGGGGGGCATGATTCTGGCGGCGCTGGGCTACCTGCCGCCCGTGGCCGGGGCGATCTTCCAGGAGGTCATCGATCTGCTGGCCGTGGGCAATGCCCTGCGTGCTGCCTGGCGACCGCACAGCCTCTCCGACTACCAGGCCCCCTGACCGCCGCTGGCTCCATCCATGATGGGGTTGGCGTGGGTTGCTTAGGCAGCCAAAGGTCCCCCGTCGACTCGGCGGCCTGGGTAGGCAGGCGAATCCCGGGCAATAGCGGCAGTCAGTTGACCTTGACGCTTCCTGGCTCCCGGGGCATATCCCGCCGCTGCCACAGGCCTTAGCCTGCCTGCCTTGTTCTTGCCTGCCGAGTCGTGCCGTCTCGCAGCCATCGAGAGAGTTTGGATCGTGGATTGTCGTTTGCTGCCAATATGGACCCTGGGACTCCTGCTGCTCGCCGGGTGCGGGACGACGCGGGTCACCGATACGTCGCGTACCGCCACCGAGCAGTTGCTGGTGGCCCGGGCCATTGACGAGTCGGTCGCTGCCATCGACTTCCGCCCGCTGGCCGGCAAGACGGTGTTCTTCGATCCGCAGTATCTGGACAGTGTGACCGACCGCGGGTACTTGATCAGCAGTTTGCGGCAGCAGCTCTTGGCCAGCGGGGCCTTGCTCCAAGAGGATCGCAACAAGGCCACCTATGTC
>CALLZJ010000138.1 GCA_937858435.1 uncultured bacterium | reverse complement strand
AGTAAAGGGATTCCTCGATGACGCGGAAGGGCAGGCAGAGGACGCGGGAAAGGTCCAGGCCCAGCATCGTGCCGCGGATGAGCAGCGTTCGCAGCACCATCTCGTTGAGCATGGTGAGCGAGATGCCGGCTTCCTTCAGCGTCTCGGGTGACGCTGGCGCCTCGGGCATGTCGGACATTTCCCAATCCATCATCGAGCCGCGCGAGGCCATGGCGGCGAGCGAACCCAGGCTTCGAGGATTGTTCGTTTGCGTCATGTTGTCACTCGCAGAGCCTAGCGATGAAGGAGGAAATGGAGTCCAGGGTTAACGGCGCTTCTTGCCCGCCGTGTAGAGAATGGCCAGGGCCAAGCACATACCGACTAGTCCGAACTGGATGACGCGGGCCCGGTTGCCGGCCTGGTTGGAAAACCAGACTTTCACTTCGGTCCACCAATTGGCGGTGAGCAGCGGCGCGACACGTAGCGGGCCAGGAGGGGCGGCGGTCGCAGCCGGAACAGCGACGGCAAGCAAGCCCAGTACGAGCACCAGCGTACGCAGCCAGGCCAGCATCAGCATACCCCTATGCGAACGGGCACCCATAGACGAAACCTCGACTTCGAGTCAGAGCACTCGAAGCCGAGGTTCATTATAACACATGGGCAGTCAGATCGAAACAGGCTAGCGTCTAGGGCCCGCCAGCGCCGCCGCCACCGGCGCCGCCGCCCTGGCCACCGCCCTGGCCGCCACCCTGGCCACCGCCCTGACCGCCGACGCCACCCGCACTCGTGATCGGCAAGTTGCCAACCGCGCTCCAGTGCAGTTCACGCACTGCGGTCATGCCTTCGCGCGAGTCGATGCCGACCTTGCCCGGTTCGCTGATGGCGACATTGAACCCCGCTTCGGGCTTGATCATCTTCAAGAACTGCCGCACCGCCTCCACGCGCTTGGCGTTCAGGTCGGTCCGGTGCATGGCAAAGCCTTCCGCGTCCTGCGGCGTGTAAGGCAGATCGTTGGCCGTCTGCACAAACACATTGGGTTCCGGCGTGGGCCGGCGCCGTGCCACACGGGCCAGGATCGACTGACCGCCCGGCAGGATTTCGTCGCTGCCTTCGCGGAAGTGGTAGTTGTACAGCGTCTGCTCGTAATCCAGGCCGTTGGCGGCCTGGGTCTGCAGCGGCTCCGAGACGAGCTGCCGCGTCTGGCAATTGTAGCGCTGCGGATAGCACGGGTCGACCAGATCCGAGTACGATCCCACGCAGCCCGTCAGCGAGACGAGCGGCACGAGACCGCCCCACGCCAACATCTTGCTCCAGCGACCGGTCATGGTCCTATTCCTCCTTGAAACGACCCTGGCCGCCGCTTCGTGCGGCCGACCCGAGCACTCTAGCCCTTGAATCCCTCGGCGATCTTGATCACCGCTGGTCCAGCCAGCACCACGAAGATGCCGGGGAAGATGAAGAGCACCAGCGGGAAGATCAACTTGACGGCGGTCTTGGCGGCCTTTTCCTCCGCAATCTGCTTGCGGCGGGTGCGGAGCGAGTCGGACTGGATGCGCAACGCCTGAGCCACGCTCGAACCGAACCGGTCCGCCTGGATCAGAATCGCTGCCAGCGCCCGCATGTCGTCCACCCCTGTTCGGATCCCCAAGTCGTGCAGCACGTCGCGCTTCGGTCGGCCCATCTGCAACTGGAAGTTGGCGATGTTGATCTCTTCGGTCAGGACCGGGTGATAGTCCTTCATCTCCTCGCACACCTTCCGCATCGCCGCGTCCAGGCCCAGACCCGACTCCACGCACACCACCATCAGGTCGAGCACGTCGGGCAGCGCCAGGAAGATGGCTTCCTTGCGCTTCATGATCATGTAGCTCAGCACCCATTCCGGCAGGAACAGCCCAATGAGCATCGTCATAGCCAGAACGATGCCGCCCATCCCCTTGAGCAGGTCCACCGGGTTCCCCGTCCAATAGACCGGAATCAACGCGGCCAGGACGATGAACCCAATAATCATCGACACGAAGCGGATGCCAAGATAAATCTGGACTGCCTTTTCTCCCCGAAATCCCGCATTTGCCAGCCGTGCCCGAAGCTGCGACACCTCAAATTCGGATTTCGGCTGAAGGGGCTTGGAGAAGCTGGAGAAGCGGTCCAAGATGTCCTTCATCTTGTTGTCGAGCCCACCCGACGAGGGCGGCTCGATGTCCATCATCGATACCGGGCGGTTGAGCCGGGCCAGCCGCTCTTCCGCTTGCGTGTTCCGCTTGCTGAGGAGCGACAGGATCAGCACCACCATCCCCAGCGGCAGGAGGAACGCAACTAGCACCGGCAGGATATCGGTCACGACGTTGGTCATCGGCATGGTGAGCACTCCGCGGCGACGGCCCTTTGGCCCGTGTCCAGTGACTAAACCTTGATGTTCACGATCTTCCGGATGCACCATGCACCCAAGAGCTGCATGATCAGGGCATAGACGCTCATGGTCTTGCCTTCCTCGGTGGTCCAGAGCGTCTCGGCATATTCGTAGTTCAGGTGCATGACCGCGAGCAGAATCACGAAGGGCAGCGCCACCAGCACGTTGCCCGAGAGCCGGCCTTCGCCGGTCAGGGCCTGCACCATGCCCAGGATCTTGAACCGCTCGCGGATGACGTAGCTGATCTTGTCCAGAATCTCGGCGAGGTCACCGCCGGTCTGCCGCTGGATCAGCACGCTGGTCACGAAGAACTTCAGGTCGAGGCTCGGCACTCGCTCGCACATGGACTTCATGGCGTCTTCCAGGCTGACGCCCAGGTTCTGTTCCTCATAGACCCGCCCGAACTCGGTGGCGATCGGCGACGGCATTTCCTCGCTGATGACGTGGATGGCGGCTTGCAAGCTCTGACCGGCCCGCAAGGCACGGGCCATCAGGTCCATGGCGTCCGGCATCTGCGTGGCAAACTTCTGCAGCCGCCTGTTTCGCATCCAGATCACCCAGCCCCACGGGATGAAGCCAAAGATGATGCCGGGGATGATGGCGATGACGAAGGGCACGCCGAACGCCAGGCTGGCGAAGGTCGAGACGACCGCCAGGGCACCGGACAGCATGATGATGGCACTGGGCTTAATGTTGATTTCCGCTTGCTGGAAAATCTTGTCCAGCGAGGGAATCTTGGGCACCAGTTGCTCGACGAGGTTGCGCTTGTTGGCATCGGCGGCATCCTTCCAGATTTCGATCGCCTGGCTGGAGGCCGACTTGCTGCCCTTGCGCGTGAAGATGTCGAGTCGGCTTTCGGCACTGCCGCCGCGGCGATTGGCCATGAGGCCGATGGCCAGCACGAGTGTCACGATGCATAGTCCCGCGAGAAGCGGGATGATCACGGCCGGCTGCATCAAGGGACTGAAAAGATCCATGGCGGTATCCTTTGCGGTGTCGGACGCGGCCGGGGGGCCGCGAGAGTCGCTTCTAATCGCGAAGCAGAACGCGCTCCTGGAAGAGGTTCGACGGCAGCTTGATGCCCGCAGACTCCAGCTTGGGCAAGAAAGTGGGCCGCACGCCGGTGCACTCGAATTGGCCGAAAGCCCGGCCGTTCTGGTCGATGCCGAGCTGCTTGAAGCGGAACACTTCCTGCATGGTGATGATGTCCTGCTCCATGCCGACGATCTCGGTCACGCTGGTCACCTTACGCGGGCCGCCCTGGAGTCGGTTGGCCTGGATAATGATGTCGATCGCCGACGAGACCTGTTGCCGCATCGCCTTGATGGGCATTTCGAAGCCGGCCATCATGACCATCGTTTCCAAGCGGGCCAGGCCGTCGCGCGGCGTATTGGCGTGCAGCGTGGTCATCGAGCCTTCGTGGCCCGTGTTCATGGCCTGGAGCATGTCGAGGGCTTCAGAGCCGCGGCACTCGCCGATGATGATCCGCTCGGGCCGCATACGCAAGGCGTTGCGGACCAGGTCGCGGCACGTGATCTGCCCCTTGCCCTCGATGTTGGGCGGCCGAGTTTCGAGCCGGACCACGTGTTCTTGCTGCAACTGGAGTTCGGCAGCGTCCTCGATGGTAATAACGCGCTCGTGGCCGGGGATGAAGCTCGATAGCGTGTTGAGCAGCGTCGTCTTACCGCAACCTGTGCCGCCGCTGATGAGGATGTTGAGCCGGGCCTTAATGGCGGCCTCCATCAGGATGGCCATTTCCTTGGTGAAGGCATTGAAGTTGAGCAGGTCTTCGAGCTTGAGTGGCGAGGTGCCGAATCGCCGAATCGACATCGCCGCCCCGTCCAAGGCCAGCGGCGGGATAATGACGTTTACGCGCGAGCCGTCCGGCAAGCGGGCGTCCGCCATCGGCGTGGTCTCGTCGACGCGTCGGCCCACTTTCGAGACGATGCGGTCGATGATCTGCAGGAGGTGCTGGTTGTCCCGGAACTTGACGTCCGTCTTCTCGATCTTGCCGCGCCGTTCCACATAGATCCGGTGAGGACCGTTGACCATGATATCGCTGATGGTCGGGTCTTTCAGGAGGATTTCGAGTGGGCCGAAGCCAAAGGTCTCATCGAGGACTTCGTCGATGAGCCGCTCGCGCTCCATGCGATTAAGCAGCGGGTTCTCGGTATCGCACAGGCGTTCGACCACGAGGCGAATCTCGCGCCGGAGGACTTCGCCTTGCAGGTCGCTGACTTTGGAAAGGTCGAGCTTCTCGACGAGCTTGCTGTGGATGATGCGTTTGAGATCGTCGAACGATTTGCTGGCCGCGGTGCTCCCGCCCCCGGCGATGGAGGCACCGATGCCGCTGCCCATGCCCGAGCGGCCGAGGCTAGGCAAGGACGACGGGCGGCCGCCGGCGCCGCCCACACTGGTCAGACCCGGCAGACTGGTGGGCGGTTGGCCGCCTCGAGACGGCGGCAGCGGTGGCAATCGCGACATGGTGACCCCTTTTCCCCGAGAGCCTGTATCCCTACCTCGGTCCACTGTGACTCGAACTCGAGCGGCTGGCACCTACCCTCGTGCTCCTACGACCGCCCAAACCAGCCACCCTTCTTTTGCTTCTTGACCTCGCCGGCAGCCGGCGCGTCGGCCTTCCCTGACAACACCAGAGCCAACTGCTGCAGCGACTGCCAGGCCTTCGACTTCGGCGCGAACAGGGCGAGCGGCTTGCCGGCATTCCGTGAGCCGATCATGGCCTTGCTGTCGTTCGGCACCTGCCAAAACACCCTGCGTTGGATCGACTCCTCAGCTCGGGACACGCTGATGTCCTGGTCGTCCGAGCCGACGCGATTCATCACGATCCGCAGCTTCTCGTTCAGACCGTCGACGCTGTTCATCGAACTGACCAGCCGCACGCAGTTGCGAATGCTCGTCAGTTCCAGTTGGCCCATGAGCAGAATGACGTCCGCAAGTTGCATGGCGGCGAAGTCGGTCGGTCGGAAGCTCTTGCTCAGGTCGAGCAGGATATGGGTGTGGCCGGCCCGCAGCAGGCTCACCAGCCGTTGCAAGTGCTCCTCATGAATCATGCCCACGTCGTCGAGTTGCACGGGGTGGGGCAACAGGAAGAGGCCCGTCTCGTGCCGACTCAGAGCGCCGCGGAGGAACTTCTGATCGATCTCGGCGATGTTCATCGCCACATCAGCCAGCGTGTAGCTCGGAATGATGTCGAGCGTGACGTCCGAATCGCCCAGAGCCAGGTCAAGATCGACCAGGACGACTTTGTTTTCCTTGTCGAGCGCTAGCGCCACGCCCAGGTTGACGGCCACGCTGGTCGAGCCGATGCCACCCCGGGAACCGACGATGGCTATCACCTTGGAAGTTGCCATCCCCGTCGACTTGGCGCCGCCGCCCGCGGGCGCGCCATATTCGCCCGGATGAGCGGCACCATGAGCGCGATCAATGGCCGACAGCAACTCCTCGAATTGGATCGGCTGTGGGATGAACTCCTTGGCCCCGGTCCGCAGCGTCTGCAAGATGAAGGGGCCGTCCGTTCGGGCCGAGACGGCGAGGATGGCGACTTGCGGCATCTCGCGGACCAACTGCTGGATTAGTTGCAACCCGCGGTTCGGATCGCTGTCCAGTGCGATGATGGCAATGTCGGGCTGGAGTTGTTCGACGACGTCCCGGAAGAACTCGTAGCGGTTGGACTCGGCTTCCAGTGAGACGCCTTCCATGCCCAATAGCAGATTGCGCAGGGGTTCACGCGAAGCATTGGAAGGATCACAAATGGCGAGACGGCGTACATCCATCGTTTAGGCACCAGCCGATGGCACGAAAGACCTGGCCCGCCAGCAACCGGAGGACGGCACATAGCCGCACCACCCCGGCCGGGAGAGACCGCAAATGCCCCTCCATTATGGAGGACTTTCCGAACGGTAGCAACGGGCTAGGCATGAAAAAAAGAGCGCCCCGGCGAAGTTTGCCGAATCCGCGTGACTGCGCGTGCGGTCGCGCGGATCATGCCGGCTGCGCCCAGGGGCGACTTTCGAGGGGGCAGCGAAAAGTCATCTGGAAAGCAAACCGGTCCCAGCGAACCTCCGATCCCAGTCCCATGTCCCAGAAGGGAGTCCTGATGCCAGGGAAGGATGACCTTGCACGCCCCTGGAACAGGCTTGCCGAACCGCCCATGGCGACCTAGACTTTTCAATCCGACGCCTCCTTAGCTCAATTGGCAGAGCAACTGACTCTTAATCAGTGGGTTGTAGGTTCGAGTCCTACAGGGGGCACTTGGTTGGGTGTGCTCATTTGCGATGGTCGGAAAGCCCCGGAAGTGCCGGGGCTTTTTTCATGGCCGTCGTCACCAGTGGTCGGTGCTTTGCGGCCAGTTCGTAGCGTAAGCAGCGGCCGATGCTGCGCCACCTTAACGGGCCTGCCGCTCTCGACCACCAGCCAAAGTTTCCCTTGCATCGGTCGCCGTGGTCCGTGATAACTGGTGCGGCGGCAGCCCACGGGTTGGCACGGTCGTTCGGCGGGCTCCTCTAGCTCCGACGGCATGGCGAACCCAACAGGCTGTCCATTGGCTCCGGCGGCACCCATGCCCCGGCTCTTGCCATCAGCCCTGACGTGCGAGGGGGTTCCATGCTGCGTTGTTGCTTCGTTCTTCTGCTCTTGGGTGGACTCGGTGGGCTGCTCGGCTTCCAGGAGCGTGACCCCGATCCAGCCTCTCTGTTGCAGAAGCGGCTCGAAGATGTCATGCGCGGGCCCGACTACAAGCATGCACGCTGGGGGCTGCTCGTGGTGGATGCCCAGTCGGGCGAGCAGGTCTACGCCGAGAACCCGGATCAGCTCTTCGTGCCGGCCTCAACCACCAAGCTGTTTTCGGTGGCAGCCGCCCTGCTCGATCTGGGCTCCGATCATGTCTTCGTCACGCCCGTCCGTCGGCAAGGAGAGGTGAACAGTGCCGGCGAGCTGCACGGCAACCTGATTCTGGTGGCCAGCGGCGATCCCAGCCTCGGCGGCCGCACGGGCAAGTATGGGCAGATTGAATTCAAGGACATTGACCACACCTACGCCAACGGCAACAACGAGGCGGAGCTGACCGAGGCCGATCCGCTCGCCGGCCTCAACGAGCTGGCTCGCCAGGTGGCCGCGGCGGGGATCCGGCGCGTGCGGGGCGACGTGCTCATTGACGATCGGCTCTTCGAAGTCGCCCAGGGAACTGGCAGCGGACCTCAGCGGCTCACGCCGATCATGGTCAACGACAATCTCCTGGACTTCGTGGTCACTCCCACGGAGGCGGGTAAGCCGGCCGAGGTGAAGATCAGGCCGACAACGGCTGGACTGACGCTGGACGTTATGGTGGAGACGGTCGAGAAGGGGCAGGCCGTGACCAGTCGGGCCGAGCAGGTCCAGCCTGGGCGGATCGTTGTCCGCGGTCAGATTCCGGTGGGGCATAAGCCGCTGGTGCGGGTCGTGGAAGTGCCCGATCCGGTGAGCTTCGCGCGGAGTCACTTCATCGGAGCTTTGGAGCGCGCGGGAGTGCGGGTCGATGCCTCGCCCTTGGCCGTTCAGCGGCCCGAGGCACTGCCGTCACGCGGAGAAGTAGAGCGCTTGCCCGAGGTGGCTGAGTTGCGCTCGCTGCCGTTCAAGGAGCACGCCAAGCTGATTCTGAAAGTCAGCCATAACCTGCACGCCGGCACGCTGCCCATTCTCCTGGCGACCCGGCAGGGCGGGCGCTCACTGCCGGCCGGGCTGCGGCGGCAAGGGGCGATCCTGGAGCAGCTTGGCCTGGATATCCACAGCTTTTCCATCGGCAGCGGCGCGGGTGGCTCCCCCGGCGATCAGATCAGCCCACGGGCCCAGGTCGAACTGCTGAAGCGAATGCGCGTCCATCCGCTTGCCGAGCCCTATCGAGAGGCGTTGCCGATCCTCGGCGTGGATGGAACGCTGGCCAAGGTGGTCGATGCCGACAGCCCCGCCCGGGGCCGGGTGCAAGCCAAGACCGGGACCTACCTCTGGCAGAATGGCCTATCCGGCCGCTACGTGGTCACGAGCAAGGCATTGGCCGGCTACCTGACGACGGCCTCGGGGCGGGAACTCATCTTCGGCATGATGGTGAACAACACCCACATCAAGCAGTCGGACGAGACCAAGCGTGAAGGCCGAGCCCTGGGCCGGCTCTGCGAGATCCTACACGACGACCGGCCGCGCTAGCGGCTACTGGGCGAACCAGCCGATCATCTTGACGACGCTGTCGGAGCCAAGTTCGTCCATCTTCCATAGGCCCGCCAGCATGGCGTCGGCCTTGCCCTTGCCGTAGACCGGCTCGACCACGGTGCGGAACTTCTTCTCGACCTCGGCGTCGGTCATCGGGTTGTAGGCATGGCCGCGGGGGAACTCAACTTCCTTCTTGAACGTCCGGCCATCCTTCATCGTGACCGTGAACTTGTTCGGGATGCCCTTGGGGTAGCGAGTGTTGCAGTCGGCATCGCGGTGCAGCTTAACCTTGTTCGTCAGTTCGATGAGCGGTTCGTTGGCCAGGTGGGCATCGTCGAAGCTCTCCAGCCCCACGTCGCCTTCGACCAGCGCGACGGCCACGCAGTAGGGCATCGAGTGGTCCGCGGTTTCGCGCGTCTTGGGGCGGTACTTCTCGGGGTCCTTGCCGATGATGTCGACGGCCGCGTCGAAGGTGTGAATGTCAATCCGCTCGACGTTCCGCCAGTCGCCGATCTGGGACCGCAATTGCAGGATGGCGTCGACGGCCGACTGGGCGTGGTACTCCACGGGCCAGAACTTGATGTAAGTGTGGGTCATCATGAAATCCTTGGCGTCCTTGGCCGGTCCGTGCTCGGCCCCCAT
>CALLZJ010000137.1 GCA_937858435.1 uncultured bacterium | reverse complement strand
CCCATGAGGACTGTCTGGTCGTCGGCCAAGGTGACCGCCAGCCAGTTGCCATCGTCAATGAACAGCGCCTGCGTGCCAACCTTGCGCTCGATGGGCCGGCCCTGGCGTAGGGACTTCTCGAAGTCGGCCCGCGCGATGGGACGCGAAGTACGCAGCAGCCACACGGCCGATTGGCCCATGGGGTCGCCCCCGGGCCACAGGGTCTGGGCATGGACGGGAGTCGGAAGGATGAGCCAGACCTCGGACAGGTCGGCCAAGTTGATGCCGAACTTGGCCTGCATCCAAGCCTTGGCCTCCTTCTCCACACGGTGGTAGACCTGGCGTTGCTCGGTGGAACTGATCGTCTGCCAAAACGCGGGGACCCGGACGCGGACGAACCCGAAGGCATCGGGCGGCACCCACCGGGCTGCATCGGCCAGAGGAGCGGCTGTCTTTGGCGCGGCGGCCGTCACGGCGGGCCCAGGGATAATCGTGGCGGCAAGCGCCAGGATCAAGGCCGTCCCGGCCAGAGGCAAGGAGCGAGCGTAGCGCATGGTGCATCTCCAGTTGGGGTCGTGCCGGCCGGTTCGCACGCTGAGACTGGCCCGATTATGAATGAGAACGTGGTGAAAGTCCAGCATGGCCGTCACGGAGTTGGGGCGGATCACGCCGGGACGGAAGCGGAGGCTAAGATGATGAGTGAACCCATGCCGGTTGGTACTGGCAGCCCAAAGCCTGGAGAGAGCAACGTGCCGCGTGCCCCCGTCCTGGATCGGGAAGAGTACATTGAGCAGGCTTACTTCTTTCGGGTCTTCCGTGAGCGGCTGCGGGAGAACATGGCCGCTCAGGACATCCTCACCCGAGCCCATGAAGAGATTCTCTCCACGACCAAGCTGCCGCTGGCGATCCAGTTTCTGGCCACGGAGAGCAAGCATTCCGGGCTGTTGACGACGGGGTTCAAACGTCTGACCCACTATTTCACATCCTTCCAAAGCATGATCATCGGTAAGGCCGAGCAGGAAGGGCTGCGCTTCAGCATGGATACCGCTTTGCAGGTGCTCGAAGGGGAGGCGGAGTATCGGACGGAGGAACCGAGCCCAGCAGGCCTGTTTGTTTACCAGTTCGAAGTGCTGGCCCGCAACAAGCTCGGTTACGACGAAGGACTTTCCGCCATGGCGGAGGATGGCTTCTACGACGACGACTGGTGTGGCTTCATTGAGTTGGTGCGGCGCAACGTCGGCGAGGTGGAATTTGCCGACCTGACCCACGTGCGGCCCGAGTTGGCCGTGCGGGAGCAACAGGGGCGGCCCCCGGATCAGCCCCCGCCACGAGCCCTCTTCGGTGAGAAGGAGGGCAAGATCGCCCGGGCCAGTCGGGGTCGGGACCCACTCTTCCTTTTCAGTGCCCTGCAGCGTCAACTCGGCTACCCCGAGGTGCCGCGCGCCGTCGTCAAGGAAGACCCCTTTGCCGCTATTCCCACCATCCTGGCCAAGCTGCAAGAGTTGGAACTGAAGATCAAGCTGCTGGACAGCGAAGTCCGCGGCCAGGCGGACGTCGTGCAGCAACTGGGCAAGCCAGAAAGTGTGCAGCCGATCGAATTGGATTAGGTCCAAGAGACGGAATACCAGCGGGACACGGGTTGGTGCGTCCGCCGGGGATTCTGGAGAGTCTGGGCAGGCCGCCTAGGCCGAGGGGCGGTAGCTGCGGAAAGCACGCAAGATGTCGTATAGGTCTTCGGTGACGCAGATTTCGTCATCCTCGAAGTCGTTGAGCCACAGGTAGTTGCCACGGTGCGCTTGAACCAGCAGGGGGAACAAGTCTCCCAGGCGGATTCGCACCGTGGCGGGTTGGTCGGCGTCGTCGTGAACGCGGGGAAAGACTCGCAGGTGCGCCGGCATAGACAACCCTCCGTGGCGTCGAGAAGATTCGACGGCATCCAGTCCATCGGCGCGCGCGGCCAGGCGGCTTGGAACTTTTCCTTCGATTCAACTCCCAGTGTTGCCCGTGCTTCGTCCTGGCCGGCAGAGTCGGCAAGCTTTTCCGCCATCGCCAGGGAAGCTGTCGGTTTTATGCTCAAGAGCGTGCGACCTTGCCGCTCCTACGGCCTTCCCCGTTCGCGGAGCTTGTCATGCCCACTGCCATTGCCGTGCTCGGCGACGGTGCCATGGGGACCGCCTGTGCCCTCGTGTTGGCCTCGAAGCCAGACCACCGCGTCACCCTCTGGAGTGCCCGGCCCGAGAATGGTCGGCTGTTGCAAAAGCATCGGGAGAATCGCCGCCTGCTGCCTGGCATCCCCATCCCTGAGGCCGTGCAACTCTCGCTTGACCTCGACGCAGCTCTGCAGGCCGCCGACCTAGTGGTCTGGGCCATTCCGACGGTTTACCTGCGTCCGACGCTTGCGCCCCTCGCCGCTCGCTTGCGGGCCCATCCGGCCCCGGCGGTGAGCGTCGCCAAGGGACTGGAGATGGGGACGTTCCAGCGACCCAGCGAGATTCTCGCCGAACTTACCGGAGCTCGACCGCTCGCGGTGATTAGCGGCCCGGGCCATGCCGAGGAGATCGCCCGGGGCCTACCGACCGGGCTGGTGGTGGCCAGTGCGGACGCGGAACTGGCGAGCTGGGTGCAGAGGCTTTTCAGCACCGATCGCTTCCGCCTTTACACCAACGCGGACGTCATCGGCGTGGAGCTGGCCGGCGCCCTCAAGAACGTCTACGCCATCGCGGCCGGCATCAGCGACGGGCTCGGCTTCGGCGACAACGCCAAGGCCTCACTCATGACACGCTCGCTCGTGGAAATGGTCCGGTTCGGCGAGGCCCACGGCGGTCAGCGGTCCACCATCTTCGGACTGGCGGGCATCGGCGATCTGATTACCACCTGCGTCAGCCCCCATGGCCGCAATCGGGCCGTGGGCATGCGAATCGGGCGGGGTGAGAAGCTGGCCGCCATCCTGACCTCGATGTCCCAGGTCGCGGAGGGGGTCTACACGACCCGCAGCGTCCAGGAGCGCATCGTGGCCATGGGGCTGAACATGCCCATTGCGACCGAAGTTTACCGCATGCTGTACGAGGACAAGTCGCCGCGCACGGCGGTGCAGGACCTCATGAGCCGGGACCTCAAGAGCGAACTGGCCTAGGCACGCTGCCAGGCCGATTGATGTGAGCCCCGCTAGCCCATCACCACCAGGCCGCTGGTGAAGGACGAGGCCTGGAGCGGGTGCCGCGGCAGCACACGGATGATGTAACCATAGCGGCCAGCATGGCGGCAGTTGAAGGCACCCGCGAACACGGCGGCACCGAAGTCGAGCTTCTGCTCCAGCCGCATGGGCGTCACTTCGGGCTGGGTCACCTGGCCCATCGACCCCACGACGCCATGGTAAAGTTGCACCTCGACCTCATCGGGATCGAGCCCGGCCAGTTGAATGCGTGCTTGGACGCGCACGGCGTGGCCCAGCTCCACGCGGTCCAGGTCGGGCGCCTCGACGGCGTCGACCGAGATCCGCGGCCAGGTCTGAGCGACCTTGCTTTTCCAGGCCGTGAACTCCTTAACTGGCACCGCGTCGCGTTCGCGGAGCTTGGCATAGCGTTCGTGAGCCGGCACGTAGGCGTTACGGAAGTATTCCTCCACCATGCGGTTGGTGTTGAACACCGGGCACAGTGTCTTGAGCGACTGCTTGACCATCCGCATCCAGGAGCGGGGGACGCCGTCCTCGGCCCGGGCATAGTAGAGCGGAATGATCTCCTTCTCCAGGAGTTCGTACAAGGCACGATTCTCGATTTCGTCTTGCTGGTTCAGGTCGGCATATTCCTCGCCTGATCCGATGGCGAAACCGTTGTCCTGGCTGTAGCCCTCGGCCCACCAGCCGTCGAGGATGGAAAGAGGCAGGCCGCCATTCATGACGTCTTTCATGCCGCCCGTGCCGGAAGCCTCCAAGGGACGACGCGGGTTGTTGAGCCAGATATCGCAGCCATGCACCATCCAGCGGCAGACCTGGATGTCGTAGTCCTCGAGGAAGACGATGCGGCGGCGGAACTCGGGCATCCGCGCCACTTGGGCCATCCGCTGGATCAGCTCCTTGCCCCCCTTGTCGTGGGGGTGGGCCTTGCCGGCGAAGATGATCTGCACGGGCCGGTCCTTGTTGTT
>CALLZJ010000136.1 GCA_937858435.1 uncultured bacterium | reverse complement strand
GATCTACACTCTTTCCCTACACGACGCTCTTCCGATCTTGGGCCATTCCGACGCGGAGCTGGATGAAATCCGCGCCGCCGCCCACCAGACGGCCATTCTCAAGGCCCAGAATTTAAGCCTGGGCATGAATGTGCTGGCGGAGTTGGTCCACCGGGCCGCCGCGCTCATGCGGGGGCAGCCCGTGGACGTGGAGATCGTCGAACGTCATCATCGCGGCAAAAAGGAAGCCCCCGGGCTCGGCACGCTCCGCCTCGCCGAGATCGTGGAACAGCAGATGGGCCATTACACGCGCCGGCATGGCCGGAGCGGCTCCCAAAGCGAACGGCCCCCGCAAGAGCTGGGTATCCACTCGCTCCGGGCCGGCGACGCCGCAGGCGAACATCTCGTGCTCCTGGCGGGGCTGGGCGAGACCCTCGAACTCAAGCACACGGTGAGCAGCCGCGATGCGTTCGTGCGAGGCGCCCTGCAGGCGGCCCGGTTCCTCGTCGCCCAGGCACCCGGCTGGTATGAGATGAGCGATGTCTTGGGGCTTTAGCCGCAGCCCGACTTCCGCCGTTGCTTGACCGAGCGGTCGGCGGTTGTCCCCGAGGCGGATGATTCGTCGTTATCCTGAGAGACCCACGTGGCCGCCAACGACCTGGTCCTGGCCATAACTGGTGCGAGCGGCGCCCCCTACGCCGGCCGGCTTCTCGAAGTGCTGCTGGCGGCCGGACGCACCATCCATGTCACGATTAGCCCGGCAGCCCAGCAGGTCTTCGCCACGGAACTCGGGCGACCGCTGGACCTGGTGCACTTCGACCCCCGGTCGCTGCTGCCTTCGGATGCCAACGTGCCGACCGACGGAGTCCGTTACCATCACTTCATGAACTTCCAAGCCGGTATCGCCAGCGGCTCGTTCCTCACGGGCGGCATGGTGGTCTGCCCGTGCAGCATGGGTACGGTGGCCGCGATCGCCCATGGCATGTCGCAGAATCTGATTCATCGGGCGGCGGACGTGCATCTGAAGGAACGGCGCAAGCTCATCTTGGTGCCGCGCGAGACGCCTCTGGGTTTGGTCCAACTCCGCAACCTGACCGCCTGTGCCGAGGCGGGGGCGATCGTGCTGCCGGCCATGCCCGCCTTCTACACCCTGCCCCGCACCCTGGGGGACATGGTCGATTTCATCGTGGGCCGAATCTGCGATCAGCTTGGCGTGCCGCACGGCCTGCTCCGCCGCTGGGGCACGGAGCCCGAGCCGGCCCGTGACGCGCCGCCCCTCGCCCCCGATGCGGATTAGCCCTAATCTGACTGTCAGTTCACTCTCAGGTTCTCATCGGCAGGAGTTCGCAGCCATGGACAAGCATCCCTTTGGTTTTGCAGGCAAGACGGTCCACGTCGTGGGTCCCCGGCTCAAGGTCGGCGACAAGGCCCCGGACTTTCGCTGCCATCGTTTCGTGCCCGGCACCGGCCTCGTGGAAATCGGCCTGGCCGATGCCCATGGCGGCAAGGCGACTCTCTTCAGCGTCGTGCCCTCCATCGATACCCCCGTCTGCAGCACCCAGACGCAGAAGTTCAATCAGCAAATCGCAGCCCTGGCGGACAAGGCCCGCTGCTACACTGTGAGCTGCGACTTGCCCTTTGCCCAGAACCGCTTCTGCGGCGATGCGACCCACAAGATCGACAACCTGCAGAACCTCTCCGACTACCGGGATCGCAGCTTCGGCAAGGCTTTCGGCGTGCTGATCGACGAGATTCAGATTCTGGCCCGGGCCGTCTTCGTGGTCGATGGCAACGGCGTGCTGACCTATGTCGAGTATGTCCCCGAGGCCAAGGCGGAGCCCAACTATGAGGCCGCCCTCGCTGCCTTGCAGAAGGCGGCCGGCTAACTCTGGGCCATTGACCTTGGCTCGTCCTTTTCGAATTCTTGCAGCAGCCGGGTCCATGTGACGCGGCTGCTGCTTCGTTTAGGTCGACCGTAGCACGGTGCTCAGGCGCTCGGCGGGTCCGCGGCCTCGCTCCGGGGTGACCGCCCAGCGAACTCCAGGGCCACCCCCAGGCCCGCCATGATGAACATCTGCGCCAGGGGCACGAACATGATCGTCATGAGCTTGACGCGGTTGGCCGCGTCCGGCGTGTAGTAGGTCAGGATCAAGGCTAGCCCCACGCCACCGACGGCGACGAGAACGCCGGCCAGGATCATAAGATGGCCACGCCGCCGCCGATGCCGCCAGCCGAGGAAGCCGGCAATCGCATAGGCAAAGACGGGGTGGAGCGTGAAAGGATGCATCCAGTGCTTGGTCACGATGCCGTCGTAGACGACCCAGCCATACGTCACCGCTGCCGCGAGCCCACTGAGCACGTAGACGAGGACTTCCCAACCCACCTGTCGAGGCACGACCCACTCTCCGAACGGCGACGGACCACCGGGACATTGTAGGCCGGCCAGGTGTGGCAGCTAAGCCAAGCCCCAGAAGCGGCGATCCCGCGGCCACAACCGACCTGTATACTTTCGTTCATTATGGGTAGACTACGGCGTTTGCTTAAGCGGTCGGGAGGGCGGCTGGGGAACGCGGACCGGCGTCCCGAGCCTGATACGGGCGCCGGGAAGCGTGGCAAAGCCCTGAAACCCTGTGAAATCGCCATTTCGCATGCGTCCAAGAGCGTAATAACCCCTCGTGGGGACCCTCTGGAAAGCTCTAGCGGCAGCGCCCAGAGGCGTGGCGGCCCCATGGCGAGCCCTGGAACCCCCCCAGAAAGGCCCTGGAGACCCCGGGAGCAGCATTCACCGGCCAGTCCGAAGGGGTCTGGGCAAAGATGCGGCCAGGCCCAAGGGATGCTACGATAGATAGGGAGTGGCTGAGTCCATCCGATCCGAGATCGACCGTATGCGTCTGGTGCTTCTGATCTTCAAGAACCTGTTGCGGAACAAGCTGCGGACCGCGCTGACCGGGCTGGCGATCTTCTTCTTGGTGGCGGTCTTCACCATGATCGCCACGGTGCTCCGCTTCCTCGAAAGCGCGATGGCCGACAAGGAGAAGGACGTCAAGTCCATCGCCACGGAGCGCTACCGCATCCCTAGCCGCTTCGACCGCCGCTACGTGGACGACATCGTCAAGCCGGGCTCGGTGCTCAACGACCAGTTGCAAGAGGTGGACGGCTTCCAGGAGGAGATGTACACGGTCTGGCACTTCGTCGGCTTCACGCTCGACCCGGAGCTGAAGGACAAGGATCAGATCTTCTTCTGCATCGCCACCATCCCCGAGAAGATCGGCACCATGACGGACGGGCTGGAGGGTTTCGACCCCGACCAGGCCCTGGCCGCCAAGATGAAGCAGCCTCCCGTCTCGGGGATCGACAACATCGGCCTGCTCGTCGGACCCGATCGGCTCAAGAAGATCAAGAAGAAGGTGGGGGACGTTTTCAAGGCCTACTCGATCAGCCATCGGGACGGCCGGGGGCTACCGATTCAGATGGAGATGGAGATCGTGGGCGAGCTGCCCGGTGAGAGCCGCTGGGCCCAGGGCGCCTTCATGGACCTTGAATACCTGGACCGGGTTCTGCGCGACGTGAAGTCGGACCTGGACGGCAAGGTAAACCTGGGGTGGTTCCAGACTAAGACGCCGCAGGCCGCCGCCGACATGGCCGGGATCGTCGAGAAGTACATCAGCGATCTAAAATGCGAGACGGCATCGTCCGCAGTTTCGCGCTTCCTCGAGCCCTTCAAGGACCTCTTGTTCGGCGTCAAGTTCCTGCTCGTGCCGGCCATCTTCGTCGTCATGACGGTCATTGTCGCCAATGCCATCGGGATCACCGTCCGGGAACGGCGGCAAGAGATAGCCGTGCTCAAGGTTCTGGGTTTCAGTTCGCGGCAAGTGTTGACGCTGGTGTTGGGCGAAGGGCTGCTCATCGGCATCCTGGCCGGCACGCTGGGGTCGGCCCTCACCTTCGTGCTGGTGAACTCAGCGGGCATCAAGATTCCGATCGGCTTCTTCCCCGTCTTCTACGTTCCCGAGGAAGCGCTGACGTGGGGTCCGATAGCCGGTGGATTCACAGCACTCGTCGGTAGCTTGTTGCCAGCCTGGAGCGCCCGCCGGGTCAAGGTGGTCGACGTCTTCTCGAAAGTTGCCTAGGCGCAGCCCCTTCCGTCCGGTGCCCGGCTGCGTCCCATGGGCTCAGGGCAAACGTCCCCGCAATTCCCGGAAGTCGGCTCGGCCGCGCAACGAGGCCAGCCGCGGATGCTCGTCCAGCAGCAACCGGTGTGCGGGGTTGGCAAAGTAGCCCTGATCGGCGGCGCGCCCCAAGAGAGCGACCGCTTCTCCAGCCCGGCGCTCAGCCTCCGGGCGTGCCAGGCCCGCAGCCCCTGAAGCCTCTGCCAGCACGCCGGCCAGCAACCAGCACTGGCCACCCGCCAACCCCCGTGCCGCCATGATCTCCCGCACCTGGGCCACGGCCGCGTCGCTTTGCCCCTCGGCTAGGAGTGCAGTGGCCAGTTCGGCACGCAACAACAAGGCCCCCGGCGGCCCCGCCAGCGGCAAGGCCTGACGCAACTGCCGCAGGGCCTCCGCGGGTTCGCCACGAGCCAGCAGTGTCTGCCCGAGCCGGTAACGAGCCAGCACCAGGTAATCACGGGCCATGGGATCGCGCTCATGCAGCCCCTGCAAAGATTCAAGGGAAGCCACTGCCTGCCGACCCAGCTTCAGGGCTTCGTCCAGGTCGCCCTGCTCTCGCTGGGAACTGCCGAGGTTGCACAAAATGGCGGCCAGTTCGATCGCATATCTACCGACTTCGGGGAAGTCGCTGACGAGTTGAGCGGTCAGATCGCGAGCCTCGGCAAAGCAGCGGGCTGCCGCGGAGGGCTGGTAACGGCGCTCCTGCAAGCCCCCGAGGTTGTTGAGCGAATGGACCAAGGCGAGTCGATACTCTGCGACCCGGGGGTGAGCCTGGACAGCCTCGCGCTGAGTCTTCAGGGCCTGGCCAAGGGCGGCCTCAGCCTCGTCAAGCCGGCCCAGCTCCGAAAGCACGAAACCGAGATTGCCCAAGATGGCGGCATACTCCTGGGCCATTTCCACGTCGGCCGGTTGAGCGCTGCGAACTTCCTCGGCCAACTGCCGGGCCCGCTGGAGCAGACGCAGGGACGCTTCGGGCTGGCCCTGGCTGAAGCGCACACCGGCCAGCCACCAGTGGCTCTTGGCATGGGCCTGGCGATAGTCGACCACGGCTGGAGCTTCGGCGATGAGCCGCTCGCCCATGGCCAGGGCTTCTTCGAGCAGAGTGGCTGCGATCGCGAACTCGCCGACCTGGTGGAGAAGCACCGCCAGGTTCTGCTGCAACATGAGCAGCAATTCACGATAAGCCATTTCATCGGAAGACTGGTCCGTCGCTTGTCGGGCCAGGGCCAGCCCTTCCCGATAGACGGCCTCGGCCCGGCGCACCTGGCCCACGAGACGCAGGTGCGTGCCGTAGTTGTTGCAAACGCTGGCCAGGAAGCCTTGCACCTGGGCATCGTTCGGGCGCTGCGCGCGCAGGGCCTTCATGACCTGATAGGCCTCGGCAAAGGCGGCACTGGCTTCCTCCAGTTCGCCCAGTTCGGAGGTCACGGTACCGCAAATGGACAAGCAGTCACCCATGATGAGCCAGAGATCGGTGTCGTTAGGCGCGGCCTGGACCAGCTTGCGTGCCAGGTCGATTGTCTGCATGGCGGTGACCCGGGCCTCGTTGCGGCGGCCCAGGTGGCGTTCCGCTGTGGCTTGCACGTGGAGGACTTGCACCATGAGGTCGCGCGGATCGAGCAGCGGGTCGGGGCTGGCCGGAAGCTGGGACAAAACACCCAATGCGGAACCGCAGGCGTCGGCAGCCGCTTGAGCTTCACCGAGCCGCAGTTGGAGCGTGGCCAGTCGCAAGCAGGCACGGGCCAGCCGGCGGCGGTCAGCATTCGTGGCCGTAGCTTCCTGACTAAAGCGCTGGTAATACTCCACGGCCCGGAGCAGGAAGGTCCGTTGCTCGGGTCGGAGCCGCTGACGCAGCATCCCCCGGGTGGCATAGGGCGAGGTCATATCGTCGATGACCTGCCGAGCGTAGTCGTTGGCCGCCGTTACCTCGCGCTGCCGCGCCTCGAGATCGGAAGAGCACACGTCTGAACTCCAGTCACTAGCTTATCTCGTA
>CALLZJ010000135.1 GCA_937858435.1 uncultured bacterium | reverse complement strand
CGGACCGTGGCAGGGTCGGGCGCCAAGGTGGACAGGAGCGGCTCCAGCCGTCGCACCGCCTCGGCGGGACCGCCCACCATCAGGCAGTAGCCGCGCTCCAAACCCCAGACGCCGCCGCTGGTCCCGACATCGACGTAGTGGATGCCGCGCTCGGCCAGGGCAGCGGCGCGGCGGCGGTCGTCGGGAAAGTGGGTGTTGCCGCCGTCGATGATGATGTCACCCGCGGCCAGCAGCTCGCCCAGGCTCTGGACGGCTTCCTCCGTGGCCGATCCTGCTGGGAGCATCACCCAGACGGCCCGCGGCGCGGTCAACTTGGCGACCAACTCCGCCAGGTTCCCGGCCGGCACCGCCCCGCAGTCGGTCAAGGCAGCAGCGGCTCCCGGCTCGCGGTCATGGACCACGCAATCATGCCCATCCCGACGGAGTCGCCGCACCATGTTGCCGCCCATGCGGCCCAAGCCCACTAAGCCCACTTGCACGATGACACCCTCCCTCCCGGAGCCCCGACTCCGTACTTCGCATGCGAACCTCTTGGCCTGTTGTATCCCGGGCCGGGTTTCCGTATCTTCATGGCCTCTCAACCACGAACGGAGTCCCGAGCCATGGCTCATCCCATCCCCGAGGACCTTCGAACCCCACGGCTGTGGCTCCGGCGCTGGCGGCCGGAGGATCGCGCGCCGTTCGCCGCCCTGAACGCCGATCCCCAGGTCATGGAGCACATGCCGAGCGTGGCGACGCGGGCCGAGAGCGACGCCCAGGCCGACCGCATCGCCGCCCACTTCGCCGAACATGGCTTTGGCCTCTGGGCGATGGAGGTGCCGGGTGTGACGAGCTTCGCCGGCTTCGTGGGTCTGAGCATCCCACGCTTCGAGGCCTTCTTCACTCCCTGCGTCGAGATCGGCTGGCGGCTGGCCGCCGAGTTCTGGGGGCGGGGCTATGCCACGGAAGGAGCCCGGGCGGCGCTGGCCTTCGGTTTCGATTCGCTCCGGCTGCCCGAAATCGTCTCCTTCACGACACTGACCAACGAGCGTTCCCGCCGGGTAATGGAGCGGATCGGCTTGAGCCACGATCCCGCCGAGGAGTTCGACCATCCGCTCTTGCCCCCGGGCCATCGATTACGACGGCACGTGCTCTACCGGCTCCGCGCCCCGAGCGGCTGACCTGCCCGAGAGGCGACCAGTTCCATTCTGACAAAAGACAAACCCACGAACGCAGCGGCGTTCGTGGGTCCGTGGTGTTCAGTCGACGAGCAGAGCAGTTAGTTGCCGCCCGGACGCCGTGGCATCCCAGGCCGCGGGAACTCACCCTTGAAGGGCTCGCCCATCATCTCCTTCAGCTTGGCCTTTTGGTCGTCGGTCAGGAGCTTCTCGATCTTCTCGTCCATCGACTTGCGGAGCTCCTGCATCTTCTCCATCATCTCTTGCGGGCCGACCTGGTTCTCGCGCATCTCGCGCATCATCTCTTGCATCTCTTCGCCCATGTTGCGCATCGACTCGCGCTGCACGTCGGAGACGTCAATGGCCTGCGCCACTTCCGGATTGCGGAGCACCGCGCCGAGGCCCATGGTCCGCTGCGTCGACTGCAGCCGCAGTTGCTTGAAGCGCTTCATCTGGTCGGCGTTCAGGATGTTGCCCAGCTCGCGCTCACTGGTCCGCTGGAACTCTTCCATCCGCGCCCGCATTTCCTCGCGATCGCCACCCGGCTCGAAGCGCGGCGGCCGGTTGTCCCGCGTGAAGCTCTCGAGCTTCTTGACCTGGTCTTCCGTCAGACCCAAGTCTTGTTGAATCGCCTTTTCGTTCAGCAGCCCGAACGGGGACATGCCCTGGCCCCGACCCTGGCCCTGCCCCGGACCGCCCCGACGCGGCGGATCTTGCGCCAACACCGGCGCCGTCACCAGCAGAGCGATCGCCAACCCCAACAGCACACGTCGACAGTTCACCATAGAGCACCTCTTGGAAGAGAACGAAATCGTTCGCCAATGGGACTTCTAACCCCCATCGTACGCTAATGTTCCGCCGTTGTCCGGTTAGAAATTCATGAGCCGAGCCCTACGACCTCCGGTCGGGGTCACTTGCCGTTAGACCTTGGGCCGGGTGGCCAGGGCCGACCGGATGGTGGCGAGGACCCGCTCCCGCTCTGGCCCTTCAAGCGGCCGCCGGGGGGCTCGGACCGTCGGACTGCCCCAGCCCACCTCGGCGACGGCGAGCTTAATGTGTTAAACCAGCTTGACTTCCGTATCAAGATGCAAAAGCGGCGTGAACCAGCGATAGAGCGGTACCGCTTCGGCAAACCGCCCAGCCTGGGCCAACTCCCAGAGCCGGACCGTCTCCCGGGGAAAGGCATTGACCAGTCCCGCGACCCAGCCGACGGCCCCGAGCATGGCACTCTCCAGGGCCAGGTCGTCCACACCGCAGAAGATGCGATAACGCTCCCCCACCGACAGGCGCAAGTCCGTCACCCGGCGGACGTTGTCGGAGGACTCCTTGACCGCCACGAACTGCGGCACGTCCGCCAGCTCCGCCAGGTGCTCGGGCCGCAGGTCCACGCCATACGAGACCGGGTTGTTGTAGATCATGATCGGACCCGGTGCCGCCTTCGCCACGGTCCGGAAGTGGTGCATCGTCTCCCGGGGGTCCGACTTGTAGACCATGGCCGGGAGCACCATCAGCCCCGTGGCCCCGGCTGCGAGAGCCGACTCGGCGAACTGGCAGGCCCGCCGGGTGGACGTCTCCGCCACCCCTGCCAGCACCGGCACCCGCCCGGCCACCGTGCCCGCCACCGCCCGCACCAGTTCGAGCTTCTCCTCGGGCTCCAGCGTGACGTTCTCTCCCAGCGAGCCGAGCGCGATCACGCCATGGACCCCGGCCGCCAGCAGATGCTCCACGTGCCGACACGTGGCCGCCACGTCCAGCGACTCGTCCGCCCGAAACTGGGTCGTGATGGCCGGGTACACGCCTGTCCAACGGGGGTCGGTCACGGTTCACTCCTCACGGGACTCAAGGTCCAAGGGCGGCCCGCAGTTCGGCGACGTGCCGGCGGACCTCAGCCACGGTTGCAGGCCAGGGGCGCTCCTGCTCCAGCAACCGAACCAAGGCCGACCCCACGATCACGCCGTCCACGTGGGGCCTGAGCAGTGCCGCTTGATCCGGGGCACTGATGCCGAACCCGACGCACAGAGGCAAAGTGGTCAGCCCACGCAACTGTTCCAGTTGCTGGATCAGTTCTTGGGGCAGTTCGCGCCGGGCCCCGGTAACGCCAGTCACACTCACCACGTAGAGAAACCCCGAGCCACATTCCGCCACGCTGCGGGCGCGGTCGAGCGGCGTCGTGGGAGTGACCAATTGGATCAGGTCGAGCCCCCGGGCCGTCGCTGCCGCCCGGACGGCCTCGGCTTCCTCGATCGGTAGGTCGGGCAGGATGAGACCGGCGAAGCCCGCCTCTTTCAGACCAGCCAGGAAGTCGTCGATACCACGCCGATAGGCAATGCTGTAGGCCGCCATGGCCACGAAGGGCGTCTCCGGATGGCTTGCGGTCCAGGTCCGAGCGGCCTCGAGGAGTGAAGCCAACCGGCAGCCCGCCCGCAGTGCCCGAGTGTAGCTCGCCTGGATGACCGGGCCGTCGGCCAGGGGATCGCTGTAGGGGAAGCCGATCTCGACCACATCTGCCCCGGCCTGGATGACCGCATCGACGAGTTCACCCGTGGCCGTGAGCGAGGGATCACCCGCCGTCAGGAAGGGGATGAAGGCGGGTCGACCTGCCTGCCGCAGGGCCGCGAAGCGCGTGGCCAACAAGCTCGGAGAACTCACGAGCTGTCCTCTGCGCACCATCCCGAGGTCGGCGGCGCCGCCGCCCGAGCCCGCTTCCCACCGCCGCTGTTAGTTTTCCTGGTTGGGTTCGGCCCGAGGTTCGAAGCGAACACGATGCCGGCTCCGCGCTGTACTCCGCCGGGAGCGCCGCCGACGCTCGGGCCGCCGGCGCCGGGACTCTGCTGGGCTGGGTACCCGGGCGGCCCGGCGCTTACGCCGCTTCTGCCTCTGCTTCTCCAGATAGGGCTCCATGGCGCGACCGACGCGGAGTGCCACCACGCCCACGAGCGGTGTGGCGGCCAAGGGAATGGCCCACAGGAACCAGGGCGGCCCGGTGCCCATACGGTGCGCCTGATCGACGGCCGCGGGCAAGGCGCCGGTCGGCACGCTCTGGGCCACCGCCGTGCGGGCCACGGCCTGGGCCTGGCGGGCATGAAGCTGCCGGCGCAAGCTGTCGACGTCCACGTCGGAGCGGGGCCAGCCGTACTCCCAGATGGTCTTGGCCTGGGCCAGCGTCGTGGGTTCCAGGCCCGGCAGCGCCACCGGAGAGGCCTCGCGCTGGACGGGCCAAACGTGCTGCTGGACGATGGCATCCACGTGGGCCTGGACGCCGTGGTCCAGATCGGAGGCGGCGGGACCCGCTTCGGGCAAGGAGATCAGGTAGTAGCGAACCAGCGGCAGGGAGACGGGCACGAAGGCGAAGTGGCGGGGCCGGTGGGCCACGTGGGGGGCCCCGGGCCCCCCCGCCGGGCGGCCCCGCCCCCGGGGGGTGGCGGGTCCCTGGCCGCCGACGTCGAGAGCCGGCTGGGCGGCAGCGCCGCCAGGCCAGGCCAGGAGACACAAAAGCCCCAGCCAACCCACGCCAAGGGCGCCGCGGGCATCACGTCCACCACGCTGTCGCTTGATCGAGCCCATCATCGGCACGCCACCTGTTCCCCTGGGCCATTGTAGCATGAGGCAGGCACGAAGTAAGCACCAGTCGCAATCGGGCGGCGCGCGCCGTGGGCCCCTCCAACTCAAGTCGAGAGTTTCACCTGGACGGCGGGGCTGCTATGATGGTCCGAGGCCGACCAGGGGGTCGGTGCGGCACGAGGACCGCTCGCCATGGCGTTGCTGGTGCGTTGTTCCAACCCGCGATGTACCCGGGCTGCCCGGGTGGAGGCCGACGCTGCCGTCGCTGGCCGCTGCCCCGACTGCGGCGCGCCGTGGTCCGAGCCGATCGCCACCGAAGGGGAAGGTGCCGCGACGCTGGCCCTGCCCACCGGCACCGAACAACCCAAGGTCATTGGCCGATACATCGTCAAGCGCCTGATCGGTGCCGGCGCCTTTGGCAAGGTCTACCACGCCCACGATCCACAACTGGACCGAGACGTGGCGATCAAGATGCTGCGGCCCGACATGGTCACGTCATCGCAGGCCGTTGAGCGCTTTCAACGTGAAGCCCGGGCGGCGGCCCGCATGATGCACCCCCACATCGTCCCGGTCTTCGATACCGGGCAGCATGGCCCGAGCCAGTTCATCGCCCAGGCCTTCATCCCGGGCTCGACGCTGGCCGGCCAGATCCCCGAACGCGGCATGGAGCCGCGGCGCGCCGTCACGCTCATGCTCCAGATCCTGGACGCCCTGGGCTATGCCCATCAGCAGGGCATCCAGCACCGGGACGTGAAGCCCGTCAACATCATGATGGCGGCCAACGACCATCTCTATCTCATGGACTTCGGCCTGGCCAAGTGGGTCGAGGAAGGGACGGCCCGGCTGACGCAGGAAGGGGCCATCCTCGGCACGCCGGCCTACATGGCTCCCGAACAGGCCGAGGGACGGGCCGACGCCATCGGCCCCGCCTCCGACCTCTACGCGGCCGGCGTCATGCTCTACGAACTGCTCACGGGCCGGCTGCCCTTCGAGGGGCCGACCCCCGCCCTGCTCTACCATGTGATCCACTCGCCGCCGCCTGCTCCGACCCGCTTTCGGCCCGAGCTGGACTCCTATCTCTCCCAGGTCGTCCTCAAGGCCTTGGCCAAGAATCCCACCGATCGCTTCCAGTCGGCGGAGGAGTTTCGGCTGGCCCTCAAGAACTGGCTCAACCGAGCCCCGACGTTGCCGCTGGCCGAGGAAACGCTGCCCATCGTCCAGCCCGGCAAGCCGCCCACCACGCGGAGCCAGGTGAAATCTGCCCCCCGCGGACGGGGCAAGGTTTGGTTCTGGGGTGTGGCCGGACTTGTGCTTGTGGTGGCGGGGGGGGTTGCCGGCTGGCGCTTCTGGCCGACGGCCGGCAAGCCGATTGGCACGCTAGTCGCGGCGGGGTCCAATGCCACCGCCGGGACGGGGCCCGTCCT
>CALLZJ010000134.1 GCA_937858435.1 uncultured bacterium | reverse complement strand
CGGCACCAGACCGGCGGCGGCCGGCACGGCGGAGGCCATCGGGACGTTCATCCTGGTGTACGGGGGGACGGCCGTGGCCTGCGCGACGGCGCTGCGGCGGCCGATCGTCGGCGAGGCGTTCGACTCGCTGGCGGTCGGCCTGGCGTTGCTGGGCTCGGTCGCCGGAGCTGACCTGCTGTCCCAGGAACTGGACGAAGTCGACGACCTGCGTGCCAGCCTGACGGCCCCGGACGGCCATCGGCGACTGCAAGCGGTCCGGCGTATTCTGGTACTGCCCACGATTCCAAGCAGCCTTCGGGCCCCCCTCGCCGAGTGCCTCTCCGACGCCCAGCCAGAGGTGCGTCAAGCCGCCACGCTGGCCCTGGGGCGGGACGCGGAGACCGCGACGCCGCTCTTCACTCAGTTCGAGCGCTTGGCCGGGGATGCCGATCATCGGGTGCGGGCGGCGGCACTGGCCGTCCTTGCCCAGCACAGCCCCAAGCCAGCCGAGTGGACTGAACTTTGGCTGGCCCGGCTCAGCGACAGCGACGGCGACGTTCGGCAGGCAGCGCTCCTGGGCCTGGCCCGCTGTGGCCCCGCGGCCGGAGCCCACGTCGGACCCGTTCGCGCGCGCCTGCGGGACCCCCATCCCGGCGTGCGGCTGGCAGCCTGCCTGGCCTTGGGACACATGGGGCCGGCAGCGGAGGTCGCCGCGCCTGGCCTGGAACCGCTGCTCCAGGCACCGGAGACCGATCTCCGCTTCGAGGCCGGGCTGGCCCTCTTCCGCATCCGGGGCGGCAGCCATGGCCTGGATCCGTTCTTGTCCTGCCTGACGGACCGGCGGCCCGAGGTGGTCGCGTCCTTGCGGCAGTTCTTGCTCGACCACTTGCTCGAGGACGGCCAGGTGGCGCCGCTGATCCGGGCCCTAATGGGCCAAGCGCCGGCCCAGGGACGCCACGCCCTCGTCGACATGATGACCGCCGCCCATCCCGAAGCGCAGCCGCCCGTGGCACTCTATCTGATCGAGCTGCTGCCCGACCCCGAGCGGACCCAACAGGCTGAGAATGGCCTGGTCAAGCTCGGGGCTCGGGCCGTGCCGGCTCTGAAGGACTGGGAACGCACGGGCAACCCGGACCAGAAGGTCAAAGCGGCCGCCATCCTGCGCCGGATCGAGTCGGCGGGCAGCCGCACCCCCTCTGGGCGTCCCCGGCCGCCCCGCTAGCCGACCGTGCCGTGACATACTCATGTCTGACATAGGCATGTCATTCATACCAATGGCGCAGGCTGGGGCGTCTCGCCGGGCCCGTTGCTGGCGGTGAAGCAGTCAAGTGGCGGGCCGCCGGTGCCGATTTCAAGTCCAGAGCGGCCGCGCTGCCGCTGTCGGCCATGCAAGCGGAGGGATCGACCATGCTACGCCAGCGTCTGGGCATCGTGCTGCTGGGTCTGTGCGGCTGTTTCGTGCTCGTCGGCTGCCAGGATTCCTCCTGGCCGACGCGCAACGCCCGCTGGTCCGAGGAGATCAAGGCCCTGACGGCGACGCGCGACGACCTGCGCCGCGACCTGGATGCCTGCCGCCAGGACCTGGTCATGCGGCAAGAGGCGATCGAGCAGTTGCGTCGGGAGTTGGCCCAGGCCCGGCAGGAAAAGGCCGAGGTCCAGCGTGAACTGGCCGATCGGACGCAGGAACGCGATTCCCATGCCGCCGCCCTGACCGACCTGCGGCAGGGGCTGCTCAGCCTGATCGAGAAGGCGGACGCGCAACTGAAGAAGCCCGAGCCGCCGACGATGCCGGACCTGCGGACGGTGACCTGGAGCTTCTAGCCCCGCGGCCCGTCGTGGACATTCGCCTTCTGTTTCCCGGTCCCGCGGCGTAAAATGAGAGCATGAAGGCCTGCTCTCGCCGCCCGTGGCTCCTGCTCTTCCTCGCCCTGTCGGCGCTGCTCCCCTGGTTCACGCAGGCGGCGCCGCCGAGCCGTTCGGACGGCGGACCGCCCGGCAGCGTCCGTCCGATCACTCAACATGAAGCCCGCCTGTTCGCCGACGTGCTGGGCAAGGTCATCGAGACCATCGCCCGCCGCTACTATCAGCCCGTTGCTCCCGAGCTGCTGGCGGGCAAGGCCCTGGTCGCGCTGTATGAGGCGGCGGGCGTGGCCGTCCCCGTTCCACTCCGCGGCGACCTCGTGGCGGCCCTCGCCGGGACGGACCTGCGGCGTGAGGTCTTCACGGCCCGCAAGGCCCTCGGCAACCCCGAGGTGCTGCGCGGCGACCGAGCCTATCGCGTGGCCCTGAACGGGATGGTGGAGGTGCTCGATCCTCATACCCAGTTCTTCATGCACGACGACCGCCTGGCGGCGTCGGCCCAGACCGGCAGTAGCGCGGTGGGGTTCATCCTGGAAGACCCGACCGGGCCCAACGACCCGGTTTGGATTCGCAGCGTGATCCTGGGCAGCCCCGCCAGCCAAGCTGGCATTTTGCCCGGTGATGAACTGGTGGCGGTCGACGGCGACGCGGTGCCGCCCGGCTTGACGAATGCCCGCCTGGCCCGGGTGCTCAGCGTCGCGCCTGGCCGAGCCTGTCAGGTGGTCGTGCGGCCGCCAGGCGGGACCGCCCGGACCGTCCTGCTCACGCCCTCCTTGTTTGAAGAAGAGTCGCTGCGGGGCTGGCGCCGCCTCGACGAGCAGTCCGGGTGGGACTATTGGCTCGACCGTCCCCGTCAGATTGCCTACCTGCGACTGGGCAGCATCTCGACGCGCGTCGGCGATCAGATGGGCCACTTGCTCAATTGGCTGCAGGAGGCCGGGCTCTCCGGGGTGGTCCTTGACCTGCGTGACTGCCCGGGCGGGGCGGTGTTCGGCGCGGTCGAGGTGGCGGGGTTGTTCCTGCCGGCCGAACAGCCGGGCTGGATCGTCGCTCAGCGTACCCAAGTGGCCAGTGCGAGCTACCGGGGAGAGAGCCCGGAGAATCGGGTGGAACATCATTGGGTGCTCGGCGGCTTCCATTTCACCGAGTTGCCGGTGTCGGTGCTCATTGGCCCGACGACGACGGGCGGCGGGGAACTGATCGCCGCGGCCTTGCAGGATTACGGTCGGGCACAGCTCTTCGGCGGCCGGACGCGCGGCAAGGGGACGATTCAGCGTAGCGACGTGCAGATCGAGAATGCCCAAGTGGCGATGCCTTTCACGATGACGCTCACGGCGGGTCTGTTCTTTCGGGCGAGCGGCCAGTCCTTGCAGCGGCTGCCCACGCATACCGAGAAGGATGTGTGGGGCGTCCGGCCAAGCCCGGGCTGCGAGATTCGGCTGCCCCCCGCCGAGCAGCGGCTCCAGCGGCGGTGGCGGCACCTGCAGGACCTGCGCCGCGAAGACGATCGGACCCAACTGCCCCTAGACCGGCTCGAGAATGACCCCGTCCTGCATGCCGCCTGGCGCTGGCTCACCCAACAACGTCCCGATCCCGCGCAGCACTAGCTCCATCTCAATGGCTTGACGTCCAGGAACCTCCCAACATGTCAAACGCCCACGGTTCGACCAGTGCTCCACCCACGTGGTTTGGTCGCGCTCGGCGGGTCATGGTGGGGCTGGTCGTGCTGGGGCTGGGCCTCTTGGCGATGTTCGTGCCGCTCTTCGCCGCCAGCGTGGCGCCGTTCGTCCTCGGACTGCTGATACTCTGGTTTGGGTTGGTGCAGTGCTTCGAGGCCTTCCGCATGTCCGATCGCCGGGCCAGCAATGTCGCGCTGGTGCGCGGTGGGGCGTCGCTGATGTCCGGCGCCTTGCTGATGGCCATGCGGCGGTTGCTCTTTGCCGCCCTGGCTGGCCTCTTGCGGGTGACGTTCGCATTTGACGGACTGGTGGCGATCGTGTCGGGACTAAGGCGCCGGGACCAGCCCGACTGGCATTGGGGCGTGGTGGACGGCTCGGTCCAGGTGCTGCTGGGGCTGTGCATTGGCCTGCAATGGCCGGTCAGCGGGATGTGGTCGATCGGCTTGTTCGTGGGCATCCGCATCCTGGCGAGCGGCTGGACGCTGTTGCTCGGGCTGCAGAAGTCGGACCAGTCTCAGACTGCCGAGGTCCAAGGGCTGCATCCCGATCATCGCTTGGAACTGGCGCCTCACCCCGAGGTGGCCCGGCTGCGCGAGCTTTTGACTGCCGAACAGGCGTCGCGCTGGCAGGTCGATCGGTGGTGGCGCGGCATCTTGCTCCTCACCTTCTTCGCGGTGCACGTGGGCCGCATGAATGCCGAGTGGAACCTGATCGGGCTGGTCTCGCCGGCCGTCGCCACGCTGGGCGACGCCTGCTTTGCCCTGCTCTTGGCTTTTGCGGTGATCATTCCGGCGCGCCTGGTGGTGCGGTTTTGGACGCGTCCGCTGGAGCGGCGGGCCCGGCACGGCATGCTTGCCCGCCTGGGGGCGGGCCCGGGCGGCGGCGGGCGCTACCCGGCGGGGCGGCGGTGGGTCGGGAGCCGCATGCGCTTCGCCCTGCAAATGAGCCTGGCCCGCCGATCCCCCACGGCTGCCGTGGGCCGCGGCCTGCAGATCGGCTTGCCCTGGATCGCGGTCCTGGTCGCCACCAATCCGATCTGGGGCTTTAGTTGGTACTTCAACACCGAGAACTGGGCCACGGGCTTCTGGGAGCAATGGGTCGAGTACCGCGTGGACACCTGGCGGACCGAGATGATCCAGGCAGTCCGCAAACTCTCTCCCGAAGCGGCGGCCGTCGACTCAGCCTTCTGCCAGGTCCATCCCGAAGGCGTGGCCGCGGCGACCGACTTCAGCTTCCTGGTCATCGGCGATCCCGGCGAGGGCGATGCCTCGCAGCATATCCTGCGCGACCAGTTCCTGGCCCTGGCCAACCGCCACGATCCCAGCGTGCCCGACATCCGCTTCGTGGTCATCGCCTCCGACGTCATCTATCCCCAGGGGGCGATGAGCGACTATGAGTTCAAGTTCTACTTGCCCTTCAAGGGGATCAAGCAGCCGATCTACGCCGTGCCCGGCAATCATGACTGGTACGATGCGCTGGAGGCCTTCACGGCCAACTTCTTCGAGCCCCAAGCCGCTCGGGTGGCCCTGCGGGCTCGGGTCGCCGCCGACGGAGGCTTGACCAGCACCACGGACCAGCGGATTGAAAACCTCCTGGCCTGGGCGGGCCGTCTGCGGGGCGCCTACGGCATCGATGCCGGCAAGCAGCGGAGCCCCTACTTCGAGATTCAGGGCGAACGTTTCGCTCTCATCGTCGTCGATACGGGGATTCTCCGGACGGTGGACGACGATCAGTACCGCTGGCTGGAGGCGGCCCTGGAACGGGCGCGCGGCAAGTTCAAGATGGTGATTCCAGGCCACCCCATCTACGCCGGCGGCCGACTGCAAGCCGAGGACGAGGGCTTCGCCCGCCTTCATCGACTGCTCCGCGCCCACCAGGTCCAGGTCGTCATGGCTGGCGACACCCACGACTTCGAGACCTACCTGGAACCCTACGAGGCCGGCGGCCAGAAGCGATTCATGCGCCATTTCGTCAACGGCGGGGGCGGCGCCTACCTCAGCATCGGCACGGCACTCGACGTGCCCAGCTGCCCGGCCGTCGCCGATTGGGGCCATTACCCCCGCCGCGATGCGATCGTGGCCAAGCTCGATGCCCAGACGCCCCTCTGGAAGCAACCGCTTTGGTTCTGGGTCAAGCGGCTGAAGGGCTGGCCCTCGTCTCCGGAGACACTCGCCTCCGCCTTCGATTTCAATCGGGAACCCTTCTTCCAGAGCTTCATGGAGGTGCGGGTCGAGGGTTCGGCCAACCGGGTGCGGTTCCTGCTCTATGGAGCCAATGGCCTGCTGCGCTGGCGCGACCTGCAGATGTTCGGTGCGGTCAAGCCGGCGGAGGCGAGCGACGATGACCCGGTGCAGTTCGACCTGCCCCTGGGCCCGCCCGCCGCCGCCACCCGAGGGCCGGGCCCAAGCCCCCTCCGGAGCCCCAAGTCGGCACCCTAGTCGCCGAGTCGGGAGATTCTTGGTGCTCGGAGGCCGCTTTCGTCGCATGATGGGAGACGGGCGGCGGGCCCGTTTGGACCTGTCGCGGCCGGGAGGCGGACCATGAACGAAGAATCCCTATTCCATGAAGCCCTTGCCCGGGCGGCTGGACCTGAGCGGGCAGCCTACCTGGACCAGGCCTGTGC
>CALLZJ010000133.1 GCA_937858435.1 uncultured bacterium | reverse complement strand
AGAGCTGCTTGACCTTGCCGCTGCGGATGTTTTCGAGAATCTGGGCAAAGGGGATGACCTCGCCCTGGAAGTGGCAGAGGATCATCTCCACACCCAGCCGGTTGGGGCATTTCTCCGCCCTGATGGTGAAGGTGACTTGGCTCGGATCGCGCGGTGGTTCGCCGCGTGGTCCCTTGGGGAAGAGGTCGTCGCTCCCCACGACGGGAACGGGGCCCAGTGCCAGGATGACGGCGGAAGAGAGACCCTTGAAGTACTGAGCCGCTAGATAGGCCTCTTCGACGGTGAGCCAGGGAGAGAGGACGACGGCGAAGGGCGCTTCGGGCTCCTTGGTCGCGGCCGCCAATTCGCGCCGCAGTGTCGGGAGCAGGGCGTCCCAGGAGACCGGAACGTGGCCGCCTTCCTGGCGGGCGAGCGGCGTGGTCAGCCGGTCTTTGCTGTTGATGTATTTATACCCGAAGCGGCCCTCGTCACACATGAAGTGGCCCTGGGCCCGAGGGTTATAGCGCGGCGTCAGGCGGTAAACGATGTTCTTGTTCTGGCTGACGTCGATGCTGCAGCCCGTCGCACAGCCGGGGCAGACGCTCTGGGCCTCCTGCAAGAACCAGACCCGCTGCTGGTAGAGGAAGTCCTTGCTGCACAGGGCGCCCACCGGGCAAATGTCGACCACATTGCCGGCCAGCTTGTTATCGCAGGGCGCGCCGGGAAAGATGTCGATCTCGGCGTGGTCGCCGCGGTTGATCACCTGCAACTCGGCCGTGCCGCTGATCTCCCGCGTGAAGCGGACACAGCGGGTACACATGACGCAGCGATCCGTGAAGAGCGAGATCTCAGCGCCGATGTGGTCCTTGTCCGGCTTAATCAGCTTGTCGTCCTTGAGCCGGCTCTCGGCCCGACCGAACTTGTAGCTGTAGTCCTGCAAGAAACACTCGCCGGCCTGGTCGCACACCGGGCAGTCGAGGGGATGGTTGAGCAAGAGATACTCGAGCGTGGCGGCCTGGGCCTCTTTGACCTTGTCCGAGTTGGTCACGACGATCGAGCCATCCCGGACGGGCGTTTGGCAACCGGGGACGACGCGCGGCTGCATGGCCACGCTGCCGTCCGGCTTGCGCTCCCCGACTTCGACCAGACACATGCGGCAGCTTGCGACCACGGAGAGGGCCGGATGCCAGCAGTAATGCGGGACTTCGACGCCGGCCTTGGCGGCGGCCTGAATGACGTTGAGCCGCTCGTCCGCGCCGAGCTGGACTTCCTGGCCGTTGACAAGCACGGTGGGCATGGAGAGACAATCCGGGAAAGGATGGACCGGTGCGGCTGCGGCGCGGTGCCGATGCCGTTCACAACATTGTAAGAAGCCTGGGGGCTGGCCGGGAGACCTAGCCGGGCGTGTCGGCCGCCAGCAGCGCGGCGGCGATGGCTTCCCACTCCGCTTCGAACGGTCCCTGAGCCGACGTCACGCCGGCCCGGTGATACCAATAGCCTGCATTGCCCAGATCGCCCTCGCGGCGATGAAGGTGGGCGTGGACCCAGGCGGCGTCGGTCGTGGCGGCACTCTGGACGCACTCATGGGCCCGGTGCCAGTCCCCCTTGCCCATCCACCACAGCCCCACCAGGCCGGGTAGCAGCCCAGACGGCGGATGTTCATTTGCCAGAGTGGCCTGAAACTCGGCAAGCGTCATGCTGGCCCCTTTCGCGGCTGGCGACTGACAAAGATGCAAGAGCCCACGGAGCAGTCTCCGCGGGCTCTTCTGGCCATCTTTGGGATTGGAGGCCGATTCGGCTACGGCACGCGCTGGAACCGCCAGGTCGGCACGTGGGGCGGCAGTTCCGCGCGTTGATACGACTCAGGCGAGAGCAACTCGCGCAGCCGCTTCAGAGCCTGACGCCGAACCTTGACGTAGTAGTAGTCGCACCGGGCGTCGCGGACGGCGTCCCAGATCTGGTACAGGTCGTCCACTTCCTGCTGGACCTGCCGCAGTTCGGCGGCATGCACGCTGTCCAGCGGCTGCCGTTCCTCCAGGTACTTGCGATAAGCCCGATTGAAGACGAGCAGCTCATTGACGATGGCGCGGTCGGGAAACCGCTGGGCGTCGGCGAGAGGAGGTGCGTCGGCCAGTTCGGCCCGCCGCCGCCGCAGCTCGTGGATGTCGTTCCAGAAGTCCTCGGGCCGGGCCAGGATGTGGCGTGTCTCCCGCGGATCGAGAATCTCCCACTCGATCGCCAGGCTGATCATAGGCAGCCGCAGCGTCGTGAATTGGCGCTGAATCTCAACGGGGTCGACGGCGTCGTAAGAGGGCTGGCCGGTCAGGAGAGCGGCGGCGAGAAGCCAATCGCCGATGGACATGGCGAACCTCCCTGGTTCCGACCCCCCGAACCGAAAGGCTCGGTGGTGTCGGGTGCGGAACTGCCGCCGAATGGCGCGGCTGGCGTGGGACGCCCGAGGAGGTGCAGAGCCGGCTGGGCTTATGCGGTCATCACCACGAGCTTCCTGGCGTCAAAGGGCGGTGGCAACGGCGCTCGGCGCGCCGTCTGTTCGTTCACCTCCTCTCATCGGCATTCCGATCTTCCATCTTTGGCGAATCTTCATGAAGTTTTTCAGATGGCCTGAAGTCGCCATATTATGCCGAGGAGCGGGCACTCGCCGTTCGGCGTAACTCGAGGTCTGAGAGTGAGATGAGGGAGCGAGCTAACCGAGGAGATCAGCTAGGCTCAGCTCCGCCAGGGTGGAAGTGACGAGATCGGCCCCGGCTGCGCGCAGGTCCGCGGCCGAGTGATGCCCGGGGCGGGCGATGGCCACGCAGCGCATCCCGGCCGCCCGGGCCGCCCGGACGCCGGCCGTGGCATCCTCGATGACCACGCAGGCCGAGGGGGCGACCCCCAGGCGCTCGGCCCCAACGAGGAAGACTTGCGGGTGGGGCTTGCCCTGGGTGGTGTCCTCCATGCCCACCAGGGCCTGGAAGAACGGAGCCGTGCCGGTGAGTTCGAGCAGCAACTCGAGGTTGGCACGCGGGGCGCTGGAGCCGATGGCCTGGGGCAGCCCGGCCGCGCGGGCCCAGGTGAGCAACTCGCGCACGCCGGGCAGCAAGAGCACGCCCTGGGATCGAGCGGCGGCACGGTAGGCGACTTCCTTGCGTTCCCCTAATTCGACCATCTCGGCCGACGACCAGCGGTCGGGACAGAGATAGTCCAGAATCTCAGGGTTGCGCCAGCCGAAAGTGGTGCGGAAGTCATCCGGTGTGATGGGTCGTCCCACGGAGAGACCAAGCTGCTCCCAGGCCGCCCGATGCAGGTCCGCGGTGTCGACGAGTGTGCCGTCCATGTCCCAGAGCAGAGCCCGGGGCATCACGAAATGTCCACGAAGGTCTCGTCGGAGGAGTCGCCCAGGCCAGCCACGACGCGGTTGCGCCCCGCTTCCTTGGCCCGGTAGAGGTTCTTGTCGGCGATGCGGAGGAGTTCAGTGGCGGTCTTGTGGTGGTCGGAGAGGGCCGCGATCCCGAAGCTCGCGGTCATGCTCAGCATCGTTTCACCCACGCAGATGGGATGGTGCTGAATCCGCTCACACAGGCGATGGCAGAAGACCGCCGCCCCGGGGAGGTCGGTATTGGTCAGGATCAGCAAGAACTCCTCGCCGCCGAACCGGCCGATCAGGTCCGTGTCGCGCAGGGCGGAGCGAATCAGGTGGGCGACGGCTTGCAAGGCCCGGTCGCCCGCCAGGTGGCCGTAAGTGTCGTTGATCCGCTTGAAATGATCCAGGTCCACGAGGACGATGCTCAGCGGGAGCTTGTAACGCGAACTCCGCAGGATCTCCTCGTCGAGCCGGGCCTGGATGTACCGGCGGTTGAAGTAGCTGGTCAGCTCGTCGGTGTGGGACATCACCCAGAGCTTTTTGTTGAGCTGTTCGAGTTCGAGGTTGCGCTGCCGCAGGGCTTCGAGGATGCGCTCGTTCTCCCGCTCCAGGCTCTTGGTGTAGACGGCGGCCTGAACGGCCCGGTCGAGCCGGATCGGATCGCGGAGCACCTGGTCCTTCACGAGGTAGTCAGCCGCTCCGGACTTCATGGCCCGGACGGCGGCGGCCTCGTCACCCTGCCGGGTGATGATGAGGAAGGCCCCGTCGGAGTGGAGCTTGCTGAGCTCCGTCATCAGGGAGATGCCGTCCTGGCCGGGCAGGCGGTAGTCGAGGATGATGGCATCGGGGCGGTAGCGCTGGGTAAGGTCCACCGCGGAGCCGCCCTCGGCCGCTTCGAAGATCTGGTAGCGCGAAGTGCCGCGGAGCAGGGCGGTCCGGAGCAAGAGGCGGTCGGCGGAACTCTCGTCGACGATGAGAATGCGCAGCTCGGCGATCAGCGGCGTGGAACCGCGGGCCACCATCGCGGGCCGATGGGGCGGATCGCCTGGAGTGCTCGCCCAGTTATCGAGAGGCGGTGGCGCAGGGCTCGGTGGTGCCGCACTACTCATGTTGACTTGCTCGCCGTTCTGCATGACCGCTTAATCCGTAGACGGGAACGCCGAGATAACCCGAACTTGTCACCCACGTGGGTAACCCGCCCGCGGAAGATGAGGATTCTATCATGACCGCAGCGCTTTTCGCAAGCGATATGGCCAAAATCGGACCTCGAACCGCGCTCGCCGTGTCGGCGGCCGAGCGCTGAAGATCACAAGTCGCAAGCGCGGCTTGCGATCTCCTTGAGTCAAGCGTAGCTCATTTCTAACCCAGGCGACAGATTAAGTGCATGACTTCTTTAGGTTGTTGGACGTTTTTCGGCTTGGCCGGGTTCCCGAGGCCCCAGGCGGGATTCGCGCGGCCCCACGGTGCGCCAGCTTGGGTTGCCCGTTTGAGTCCGCCTTTTACAATGCCAGAACTTGATTCACGTGGCAGTCGCCGCTGGCTGCCGGCCTCGAGATAGCGACCGCCCATGCCCTCTCTGCTCTTATTGGCTCAACAGCCTGCCCCGGCCGCGGGCGGCGATCCCTTTACCTTGCCCATGATTCTCGTGGGCATGTTCGCCCTCTTCTGGCTCATGGTGCTGCGCCCCGCGCAGCGCCAGGAGCAACAGCGCCGCAAGACTCTTTCCGCTCTCAAAAAGAACGACGACGTCGTGACCCACGCCGGCATTCTCGGCACGGTGGTGAGCATCAAGGAAAAGACCGCTGGCGCCGTGAGCGACGAAGACGAGATCGTCCTGCGGATTGAAGACAACGGCCGGCTCCGCATTCTGCGGTCCGCCGTGGCCCGCATTCGCCCCGACGAATCCGACCCCGACAAGAAATCCACCGCGGAGGCCGGCAAGAAGTCCTAGCCGACCCACGCCCTTCACTTGCAAGGACTGTTCAACGGAAAGTTCACCCGAGCACGAAGCATGAGCAAGTCGCTATCGACCCGTATCCTCATTTGCCTTGTTCCCATTTTCCTGGGTCTCTTGGTCGTCGGGCTCGCCGTCAAGAACCACGGCGATCCGGATGCCGGCGGCCTGCGGTTCAACCTCGGCGTCGACCTGGCCGGCGGCTCCATCCTGGTCTATCAGGTCGATGAAACCTGGTGGAACGCCCAGCCCGAAGACAAGCAGGCCGAAGTGCCGCAAAAGCTCGCGGCCAACCTCAAGAAGCGCATCGATCCCAACAACTTGCTCGAAATTACGATCCGGCCCATTGCCACCAGTCCGCCCCGCGTTGAGATCGTGCTGCCGCTCCAGATCACGCAGCGGGCCGGCGGCGACGGGCGTGGCCAGAAGCAGGGCCAGGCCCGGATCGACGAGATCAAGGCCCTGATCAGCCAGGTCGGCCGGCTCGAGTTCCGCCTCCTGGCCGACACCCGCCAGGTCGATGGGGCCAGCGATCAAGACGCCCTCGATGCCGCCCGGGAGTTCCTGGAGAGTTCGCCCCCGGTCCTGGACGAGGAAGCCGTCCCGCACGTGCCGGCCGACTACCGGGAACGCTACGAGTGGGTCGAACTCACCGACGAAGAACTCCGCTATGTGAATGCCCGTGGCGTCATCCCGGCCGGTTTCTCCATGCAAGGGACCAACGCCTACTACCATGCCGAGAACGTCAAGCGCTTCTTCGTCCTGACCAAACGGCCGACCGCCGCCGAAATCGTGACCGGCGACGACCTCTTCAGCGTCCGGCCCGACATGGGCGGGCGCGGCGGCACCCAGTATGTGGCCAACTTCAAGCTCCGCAGCGGCGCCGACGATCGCATGTTTGAGCTGACCAAGGCGGTCGGCCATCGCATGGCCATCATCTTCGATAACAAGGTCATTTCCGCCCCGACCTTGCAGGCGCGGCTCCGGGAAGGTGGCGAGATCATCATGGGCTCGGACGACCCGATGGCGACCCAGCGCCGGGTCAACGACCTGGTGGCGATCCTCCAGGCCGGTGCGTTGCCCGCCACCCTGGAATCCAAGCCCGTCAGCGAACTGACCATGGGGGCCGGCCTCGGCGAGGACACCATCCGCAAGGGGGCCTACGCCATTGGGACCTCCTTCGTCGCGGTCCTGGCCTTCATGATCTACTACTATCGCTTCGCCGGCCTGGTCGCCTCGGTGGCCCTCTTCTCGAACCTACTGCTCACCGTCGCCTTCATGATCATCGCCAACGCCGCCTTCACCCTGCCGGGTCTGGCCGGCCTGGTGCTCATGCTCGGCATGGCCGTCGACGCCAACATCCTCATCTACGAACGGCTCCGCGAGGAACGGGAACGCGGCTCCTCTCTCCAGCTTGCCCTCCGCAACGGCTATGAGCGCGCCTTGCCCACCATCCTCGACACCCACATCACCAGCATCTTCACCGCCATCATCCTCTACGTCGTCGGCACCGACCAGCTCAAGGGCTTCGGCATCAGCCTGACGGTCGGACTGGTGATCAGCCTCTTCACTTCGATGTACATGACCCGGACCTTTTTCGATCTGGGCTTCGTCAAGGGCTGGATCGGCGAACTCCGCATGCGGCAGCTCTTCCGCCGGCCCAACATCGACTTCATGCGCGTCCGCAACCAGGTCTTCACCGCCACGGTCGCGTTGTCGGTCATTGGTCTGGGCGTCTTCCTTCTCCGCGGCGAGGAAGCCCTCAACATCGACTTCCGCGGCGGCACCGCCTACACGATCGAGTTCAAGGAGCCGCAACTCATCGGCACGGTACGGCGTGCCGTCGACAAGCAGCCCGACCTGCCCCAGCCCTCCGTCGAGGCTCTCTACTCCGAGGCCGTGGGCGGCGGCAAGACCGACACCTTCACCATCCGCACCACGCAACAGGACGTGGTCAAGGTCCGCGAAGCTGTCAAGCAGGTCTTCGGCGATCAGCTCGTTTGGGTTGAAGTCAGCCCCAGCCCGATGGGTGCTGCCACCAGCCCACGCTTCAAGCACCGGGCCGAACTGAAGATCGCCAACACCCGGCTGACCGTCCCGCTCTTGCAGCAGGAGGTGGAGGCCTGGTTCAAGGCCAAGGACGTCGCCAAGCCGAGCGATTACTTCAGCATCGAAGGCCTGGGGGACGCGGAGGACGGTCGCTACGATACGCTGGCCATCAACTTCACGATCCCCGAGGTCCTCAGTTCGCCGGCCACGCCGGAGTCGTTCCTGAGCGACCTCAAGGCCGAGCTGCGTCAGCCGGTCTCCGACCGTCTGGAGCGGTTCGACAGCCAGCTTGCCGCCGAGACCCGGGACCGCGCCCTGGCCGCCATCGCCATGTCCTGGCTCACGGTCACGCTCTTCCTCTGGTTCCGATTCGGCAA
>CALLZJ010000132.1 GCA_937858435.1 uncultured bacterium | reverse complement strand
AACCGCGCCGCCGGCCTGAACGACGTCGAGTGGACGCACGGCCCCGGCGACGGGGCCTGCCGCCGGGCCCAGTTCGGCTAGCGACTGAGCGGCCGACTCGCGGACGTGGGCGTCGGCGTCGGCCAGATGCGCCACCAGGGCTGCCGCCACTTCAGCCGGCACCTGGTTGAAATAGCCCAGGGCGAAGGCGGCCGCTTGCCGTTGCCGTTCGTCTCCCTGCTGCAACTGCCGCAGCCAGGAGCCCTGAGTCTGATTGAGGAAGAAAGGTTCCGGCGCGGTCGGTGAAAGCGGCGGCGCGGCCTTCGGCGGATCGCCGCCGACCCGCGCCACCAGGGCAAGTGCAAGTATCACCAGACCGCCGCGTCGCACCATGACTTGATGGTACGCGGCCGGTGGTGCGGGGGGAACAGGCTTGTGGTCAGTTCGTGCTGCCCCTATCGGGCCGCGTGCCGGGTCATCACTTCCTTCCAGTCGGCCACCACGATCCCGCTGTCCTTCAGAAACTGCCGGACGACGGGGTCCTGGAACAGTCGATCTTCCCAGACGCGCTGCTGCCAGGAGTTGGTGATCCGCCGCAGCCCTTCCGTTTCCACCGAGGGATGGAAGATGATTTCATGCAGTCCGGGCGGCAGGGTGCGCAAATGTTCGAGGAACTTCTCCCGCTTCTCCTCGTAGGTCTTGCCCGAGGGGATGGAGTGGAAGTCGTCGAGCTTGGGCAGGCGGTAGTTGTTCAGGAGAGCCTTGGCGTCGTCGCTGATCGGGTAGCCCTGCTTGCCGAACTTGGCGATGGTGTGGGGCGTTAGCTCGATGACCATGGCCGGCAGCGCCTCCGCCTCTGCCAGTTCCAGGTAGGCCTTGGTGTAGTCGAGCCGGGCGTAGAGCGTGCCCATGTGAGTGTCCAAGTGGCTGGGCTTCATGCCGAGTTTGCGGGCGCGGTCAAGTTGGGCCCGCAACTCCAGGGCCACCTCTTCCGCCTTGGCCGAAAGGGCCACGCTCACCACGTCACGGTGAAAGCAGCCCCAGGCGTCGAGCAGCCCCTTCACCTGGTCCCGCGGCGCCACCGGCCCCCAGCGATAATGCTTCCATTCGCTCGTGAGGGTCAGATGCAGACCCACGTCATGGTCGGGGTGGGCGACGCACCAGGCGGCCATCTCGGAGAACCAGGGGCACGGCACCATGGCGGACGCCGACCGATACTCTCCCTGCGCCAGGGCCCGCTGGGCGGCCAGGTTCGCCTCGCAGCACATGCCCACGTCGTCGGCATGGAAGATGACCGCCCGCTGGTCGGCATCCCAGCCGAGCCGCTCACCCCAGGTCGCCGCCCGCTCCGGCGTCGCGGCCGTGGCTGCCGGCGGAGCCGCCCCGGCGTGCCAACTCGAACCGCCTATGCCGAACCCAAGCAGCAGCATGAGTCCGAGCAGACCACTCCACCATCGATTCACCTTGCTGCTTGTCATGTGGCTTCTCCAGGCGTCGAGGCCGCGACCGTGGTCCCCGCGGCCGGGTAAGCACGCCCCTTCCAGGCGGAGGCCAGCCCCAGCCGCTGCCGGAACCAAGCGTACCATTGCAAGGCTATGAGCACCAGCACCCCAAGGGGATGAAGCAGCGCCCCCAGCAGCGACTGGCGAAAGGCCGGCACCGCCAGCATGCGTGGAACATAGGAGAGGACCACCGCGCCTCCTGCCATGGCCAGCTCGGGCCCAGCCGACCCCTGCCCCATCTGGACCAGTGCCCACACAAATAAAGGAAGCGGCGCGACGTGACCCAGGCCGAGCAGCAGCGTCCAGACCACGAGCATGAGCAGACTGCTGGCCAGGCCCTCGGTGGCGTTCTTGGCCAGCCCCTGCCAGACGTCGGCCGCGCGGGTGTACATCCGGCAGGTGGCCAGGTCGGTGGCATCGAAGAGATCGGTGGCCAGGCCAGCCCGGCGGAAGGCCCGGGGCAGCTTGATCCCATCGTGCAGCGAATTCTGGACCAGGGCATGGCCGCCCGTCCGTTCGAAGTCGGTCCGCCGCATCACGAAGAGCTGACCGCAGCCCGCGGCATAGGCCGGGACCGTGCGGTACTTCCGCATCCGGGCCATGGGCAAGTAGCCCAGGAGCAGGAAGTGAATGAGCGGGATGAGCAGGATCTCCAGCAGCGTGCCGGTCTCCTGGCGGGGGAAGCCCGAGGCCAGGGCGGCGGCGTCGGACTGCATATGGCGGGCAATGCGGGCCAGGGCGTCGGGTTCGAGGCGCACGTCGGCATCGAGGAAGACGAACAGCTCGTGGCGGGCGGCCTGGCCGAGCACCCAGCAGGCGTGTTGCTTGCCGCACCATCCGGGCGGCAAGGGCGGAGCCGAAATCAGGCGGATGCGGCTGTCCTGCGCGGCCGCCTTCTGGACGAGGGCCGCGGTCCGGTCGGTCGAGTGGTCGTCGAGGACGACGATCTCGGCCGTGACGCCATGGCAGGCTGCGGCCGCCGCCACCGCGGCTCCGATCACCCGCTCTTCATTGCGCGCGGGGATGAGGACCGAGACGGAGGGCAGTCCGGCCGTGGCGGCCGCGCCCGTGGGCAAGAGGGGCAGCGGCCGATAGAGCCGCCGATTCGCCAGGAACATCAGAGCCGACAGCGCCGCCAGAAGCAGCGCTGCCAGGGCGAGCCAGAATAACACGACTCCCTACCCCGGACCAGGAAATTGGGAGATAGTGTATGTGCGTCGGCCCGCCGAGACATCCGGCGCGCGTGGGCCCTTAACCGCTGGCGGCGACCCCGACCAGCACGTCGTAACTGGCATGGCAGCCGACGGCGACGCCGAAGCCTCGATAGTGGTACAGCAGTGCGAAGCTGATGCCAGCCACCACGCGGAACAGGAAGACGGGGCGGCACGAGTCTCCCCCCGGGGGACAGAAGTTAGGGGCGGCGGCGAACAGCCCCGCCGAGACGATCACGGCCAGGAACACTCCCGACCCCTTGCCCAGGAGCGGCGTCGCCGTCTTTAGTAGCAGCGTGAACAGGATCAGCCGGAACAGGGTCTCTTCGTAAATTCCCGCACCGACGAAGCTCACGCACCAGGCCAGCGTGGAGAGGTTGGGTTCACGCGGCGGTAGAGCGGCGAGGGTCTGATCCAGCCAGGGTCCCAGTGCCGCCCCGGCTCCCCACAGCATCAGGGCCCAGACCACGCTCTCCAGAACGATGCTCAGCACGGTCGTTCCCAGCGGCGGGGCCGGCGTCCGCCAGGCCAAGGCCAGCCAGACCAGAATGATGCCGCCCACCAGCACCGGCGGCATCCAGACCTGCTTCCAACTCATGTCATGCAGCCAGGCCTGTAACCAGCTATCCAGTCCGGTTCGCGCGGCCGGCGTGCCCTGCGCTCCCAGCCAGACCAGCCCGGCCTCGTACAGCCCTAGCAACAGGAGGGCGAAGAAGGCGCTGGGCCAAGGGTGCCGCGGGGCGGCCCAGAAACCAGATGATCCGCTCATGGCCGGCTACCAGAGTTCGAGATGATCGGGTCCGAGAAGCTGCCGGGCTTCTTCCAGCGGGAAGACCCGAACCATCTGGCGCTGGGGCCAGCGGGCCAGATCGACGAAGAGCGGCAGGGGTGGAGTGCGGCCATCATCCGCGGCCACAATCTGCAGGAAGGGGCGCGGTCCCGCTCGCCGGACCAGACCCAGGCTGCCGTCGGAGAGTTCCACCAGGGTGCCGGTCGGCGTGGGGGTCAGGGCCTGATGCAGCTTCTCTCCGAGGGCCAGATCGAGTCGGCCGCGCTCGCCTTCCAGGAGCACTTCGGTGAGGGCAGCTCGGGGACTGAGGGCCGGCCGCTGCGGCGTCGACTGGCTGAGGGCCGCGTAGCTTTCCGCCAGTCGCAGCCAGCGGGCCAGGGTGGGAATGGCATGACCCTGCCGACCCTTCGGGTAGCCGGTGCCGTCGAGATTCTCGTGATGGGCGGCGACGGCCTCGGCCAGCCACGACTCGCCTGGCCAGACCCGGGCCAACAATTCCGCGCCGGCCGTGGGGTGGCGTTCTAGCTCGCGCCGGGCCTGGAGATCGAACTCGCCTTGCGTCCGATCGACGTTATCGAGTTGGGTCAGCCCCACGTCATGGATGAGACCGGCGAGCAGCATCTCCCGCCACTGGGGCCAGTCGCCGCGGGCGCCGCCCACGACCCGGGCCAGAGCGGCCGCGGTGTTCCAGCCTTGCCCCGCCGCCCAGCGGGCCAACCGTGCGTCGCGCGTCGGTGCCCAGACCAGCGGCTGCTCCGCGCCATGCTCCTCGAGCACGGCGTCGATGAGCGGCTGGAAATCGGCCGGCGTCGGCGGGGTCTCTTGTCCCAGCCGTTCGAGGAGATGGGCCAACTCCCGGATGTGATCGCGGCGGCGCTTCTGCCGCTCGGCGACGGCCTGGAGCTGAGCGTGGCGGCGTTCGATGGCCGCGAGGTTGGCTTCGAGTCCATCCGCGAGCCGGTCTTGCGTGCGTTCGTCGGCGGGAAGCGTCTCCAAGGCCCCAAGGACGAACTGGGCCATGGCGATGGTGGCCTGGAGCAGTTCGAGCGGCACGCCGGTCTCGGCGGTGCGAGCGAACGGCCCCATGAGGCCCTTGAGTTGTTCGACAGTCTGGCGGGCCCGAAGGACGAGGCGCCGCAGGCGCCAGGTGAGTACGGGTGGGGCGGCGTCGGAGCTGGCTTCGGCGGTCCCGAGCAACTGGCCGATTTGCTCCTCGACCTGGCGGTTGGCCTGGCGGAGGGCGGCGAGCTGCTGTTCGAGATCGCGGAGTTGCTGGCCGGTCGCTGGGGTGGGGCTGGGCAGAGTCATCTCGCCCAGCCGTTGCCGCAAGGCGGTCAGCCGCTCCAGCAAACCAGGCGTGGCGGCCATGTGCCTCATGGGCTCCAGCGATGAAACAGCGGACGGACCGGCGGACCAGGCGCGCAGAGACACGCCCTTTCCTAGATCGGCGGCTAGCCTGCTGGAACTTGAGCGATGCCGGGCCGAGGCGAAGGAGGGCTCCAGCGCCCAGCGCGAACCCGTGGAACTGGACGTGTGACGAGTCACCGCTCGCGCTGCCGCCACCGTCTTCAGAATTAGGGCAAGAGGACTTGCCGCAAGATGGGGAAGGGCTGACCTTCCGCCAGCATCTCGTCTAGGAAATCCCAGGCGGCCAGGCTGTCGTCCGCTTGCGGCTCCAGCAGGTAGGCGGCGAGGACGGCGAGCGGCTGGTCCATCGGCACGCGGATCATCCCGACCGGCACGACAAACTCCACCTCGGTCTTCAGGGTCACGGCTTCGACCTTGTTCAGCCACACGCCCTGGAACGGATTGCCGGCCCGGGTCAGCTTCGTCACCGTGTAGGTCTCCACGCTGCGACGCTCCGGCTCCTTGAGCGGTGCATACTGGATGCCATGGGCCCGGAGGTTCTCGAGCACCCGGGTCAGATGGGCGGGCACCAGGTAAGCCTGCGGCAGGTGAGCCCGCAGCGTCGGCGTGCAACGATCGACCACGGTCACCGGGTAGTCGCGCGGCTGATCGGTGGGGGCGCGGCGGCCGTCGCGCATCTCCTCGACCCAGCCCAGCACGTCGACCCGCTCTGGCCTCGGTCCCGTCTCGTGCCGCAGGGCGAGCGGTCTCATCCGCTGCTGCCGATCGGCTTCCTGGACGGCGGTCTGAATGGTGCTGGCCTCCTGGGCCGACAGCTCCAGCACTTGCCGCAAGAAGCAGCGCGTGGCCCGGACCCGCTCGGCGAAGGGGGTATAGGTGTAAGCCTCGGCCAGCAGTCCGAGCCGTTGCCTGAGGGCGAAGTACTGGATGCCGTAACGCGGCAAGGCGGGATAGGTCTCCCAGCGGGTGTAGTCGCGGTTGAAGTCGCCATAGACGAAGGTGCGAACCTGGTCCTGAGCTTCGAGCCGGCGTGTGATTTCCGGCAGGAAGCGCCCGCCGCCCAGAGCGATCAGGCCGGGGTCGGCGGCGGGATGGCGGGGGCCATCGTAGGTAAGTTGGTAGCGGTGAAACGAGCCGTCGGTGTCATGGCAGTCGACGATCACCTTCGGGTCCCAGGTGCCGAGCAGGCGGACCAGGGCCTGAATCTCGGGACTGGCCAGCTTGATGAAGTCGCGGTTGAGATCGAGGTTCTGGGCATTGGCCCGGATGCCGACGCCCGTGGCCGGTCCGCCCTGCCAAGTGCGATTGGTGGCGGCGATGCGCTCGTTGCCGTCGGCATTGAGAATGGGGTTGATGAGGATAATGAGCCGTTCGAAGAGCGGGTCGGCCTCGGGCTGAGTCAGATCGCGTGCCAGGAGCTGCAGGGCTTCCTTGCCACTGACTTCACCGGCGTGGATGTTGCCGAAGAGGAAGACGACGAGCTTGCCGCTTTGGGCGGCGGCGGCGGGCGTGGTCACCGGCGGGTCGGCCAGGATGAGCAGCGGCAGGTCGCGCCCTTCGTGACTGGTGCCGAGGCTGGCGAGATGGACGCGCGGCGACTGGGTGGCCAGGGAGCGACAGAACTGGGCGACGTCGGCATGGCGGGAGGTGGAGTGGTAGTTGCTCGTCTCGACGACGGTGGCCGGCTCGGAACCGTCGGCGCGGACGGGCCCGGTCGAGGGTGCTGCGGGCGCCAGGACGGCCAGCCCCAGCAGGCCGAGAAGGCCGCACCACGGAAGCTGGGCACGCATGACGATCCCTCGACGGACTTGGCCTAGGACACGGCTTCGACCACGCTCTCCGGGTCGGGCACGGCCGGATGGTCGGGGTTGAACCAGTCGGGATGGAAGACCAGCCGCTGGGGCTGATAGCCGTTCGCCTTGGTACCGCGGAAGGCCGCATTGGCGGCGAGGGCGTAGACGGCGTCATCGAGCGCGACCATCCCGTCGCAACGGGGCCGGGGCCGATCCTCGGGGGCGACCGAGCGATCCTCCCACATCTTGACGCAGTAGGCGAAGTGCTCAAGCTCTTCGCGGTAACCGCGGCTGGGGGGTGCCCCGCCGAGCACGGCCTGCCCCCGCTGTTCGAGCGACCGCGCCTCGGCCGGGCTCCAGGTGGCGGAGGCGTCGACGGCGGGGCTGCTCGCCGAGACCTGGCTGGTCGTGACGGCCGTGCTCCGTCCTTCGTTCGGGAAAAAGTAGACGTCCTTCTCCTGCTCGACCATGAGCGTGCCGCGATTGCCCATGACACATTCGCCGTAGGGTTCCAGGCGGTTGGTATTGATCGAGGAATAGGTGACGACGACGACGTCGTCCTTGTCCTGCACGATGGTGCGGGCCGGGTCGCTCCAGTAGTTCTCGCCCGGGAATTCGTAGGTGCAGAAGATGTGGTCTTCCACCTCCCGGTCGTCGCGGAAGAAGTACTTGCCGCCCACGGCGGCGACGGCGAGCGGCCGCACTTTGCCCAGGAAGATGCTGCAGGCGTCGAGTTGATGGCTGCCGAGTTCCGCCATGAGTCCGCCGCCGGTCCGGTGGTAGAGCCGCCAGCGGACCAGTTCCTCGACGCTGCGGTAGCCCAGGGCGCGAATGTCGGCGGAGAGGGCGGCCCGGTCCTGCTCGGGGATGGCCGGCCGCCAGGAGTCGCGGTAGACGGGCCAGATCACGCCGGGGATCGGCACGCCGGTCCGGCCGTCGACGGCATGTTCCATGACCGGCTGACCTTGGGCATCGAGCCGCGGCACCGTGTTGTTCCGATGCCACAGGGCGCGGATGTGGTGGACGGCACCGAGTTCACCCGAGCGGACGATCTCAAGGGCCTGGGCGTA
>CALLZJ010000131.1 GCA_937858435.1 uncultured bacterium | reverse complement strand
CCGGGGGACCGCCGGGGGGGCAACAGCCGCCGGCGGGATGGGACCCGGCTCGAATACCAGGTCGAACACCCGCCCTGGAACGTCTGGCAAGCCCGCTCGGCCCAAGTGAGCGGGGCGACCGCCGCTTGCTATGGCCCCGACTTCGCCGCTGTCCTGACCGCGCCGCCGAACTCCGCGTTCGTTGCCGACGGTTCGGACATCGTCGTTCGCCGCGGAGTCCGGGTCGCTTAGCGGCAGCTAAGCCGTGGCATCCTCTGTCTCCTTCGCCTTCATGGCTTCCCAGTCCTCCAGGGTCAGCAGGACCTCGCGGGCATTGCTGCCGTTGTACTGCCCGACGATGCCGTCCTCCGCCATGAAGCCCACCAACCGGGCGGCGCGGCCATAGCCGATGCCCAGCGCCCGCTGCAGCAACGAGACGCTGCCCCGCTGCTCCCGAACGATGACCTCCACCGCCGCCTCGTACATGTCGTCCCGGGCCCGGAGTTCCTCCATGCGGTTCTTCTTCGAACCGTTGGGCACTTGGAGCAACTCCCGGGCATAGGCGGGTTCGCACTCCAGGAAATCGACGACCTTGGCGATGTCGGCATCGCCGGCATAGGTGCCCTGAGCCCTGACGATGGTGCTGGTGCCCGGCTGCAGGAAGAGCATGTCGCCCCGGCCCAGCAGCTTCTCCGCTCCCATCTCGTCGAGCACGACCCGACTGTCGGTCCGGCTCGAAACCTGGAAGCAGATGCGGGCGGGCAAGTTCGACTTGATCAGGCCGGTGATCACGTCCACGGTCGGTTTCTGCGTCGCCACCACCAGGTGGATGCCGGCCGCTCGGGACTTCTGGGCCAGCCGGATGATGTGCCCCTCGACCTCTTTCTTCATCATCATCATGAGGTCGTTCATCTCGTCGACGAAGATGACGATGTAGGGCATGTGCTCGGGGATGCGGGCCTTTTCCTCGTCGTCGGCGGGCTTGAGCCGGCGATAGATCTCTTCCGGCTCCAGTTCGTTGTAGGCCGCGATGCTCCGCACCCGGGCTCGGCTCAACAGGTCGTAGCGTTCCTCCATCTTGTCCACGGCCCAGGAGAGGATCGCCTCTGCTTTCTTCATGTCCTTGACCACCGGATGCATCAAGTGCGGCACCTTGCCGTACTCGCTCATCTCCAGCATCTTCGGATCGATCATGATCATCTTCACCTGATTGGGCCGGCGCGTCATCAGGATGCTGAGGATGATGGCATTCATGCAGACCGACTTGCCGGTGCCGGTCCGGCCGGCGATGAGCAAGTGGGGCATGTCGGCCAGGTCGTAGATCAGCGGTCGGCCTTCCGTGTCCTTGCCTAGGAACAGCGGAATCTTGCTTTTGGCGAGCCTGGGCCCGGCGTTGAGCATGATCTCTTTGAGCTTGACGGTGGCCCGCAATTCATTGGGCACTTCGATGCCCACCGTGTCCTTGCCCGGCAGCGGGGCCACGACGCGGACCGAGGGGACCTTGAGATTCAGGGCCAGGTCGTCGGCCAGGACGGTGACCTTGCTGAGCCGCACGCCGGTCTCGAGGGCGATCTCGAACATGGTGACCACGGGGCCGGTGTTGATGCCCACCACGCGCACGGTCAGGCCGAAGTCGAGGAACACCTTTTCAAGCCGGACCGCTCGTTCCCGAAGTTGCTGCTCATGCGCTTCGACGGGGAAGGGCTCGGGGTCTTCGAGCAAGTCCAGCGGCGGCAGCTTGTACTCGGGCGCGGCCGGCGGCGGCAGGTCTTCCTGCGTGTCAGTCAGGCTGGCAGCCTCTTCGGAGTCGGCGGCGGCGATGGGCTTCAGTTCGGACTCCGCAGGCCTTTCCATCGAATGACGAATGGGAATGGAACCCGCTGCGATCCGAGCAGCCTCGGCCGCGCGCTGCCGTGCAGCGAGGGATGCCTCCGCGGCTGCCACGCGCCGAGCCACGTACCACCACCAGACCGTCCGGGCCGTGCGGACCAGGAGCCGGGCCATCACCGGCCACCAGACGTCGCCGGCCAGCCCCAGCCCGACAATCACAAGGCCCCAGGCGGCCAGGAGCACGCCCCAAGGCGGCAAGTGAGCGGACAGGGCCTGGTGCAGCAGGCTCCCGAGCACGCCACCCGAGGCCCAGTCATGGCTGCCCGCACTGCGGACCAGCTCGAGGGCCAGCGCGATCCCCGGCACGAGCAACCACCAGCCGAGCCAGCGGGCCAGCCAGGAGCCGGAGCGTCCCTCGCACCAGAGAGCCAGGACGCCCACGAGCCAGGCGGCGAGGAAGAGCGGTGCGGCCAGGCCGAACTGCCGGCCCAGGCTCTGGACGAGCTGGTGGCCCAGTTCGCCGAGCAGGGTGCCCGCGGCGGCGTCGGCCGGCCCTTGGCCACATACCGCCACGATAAGCACCAGCCAGGCCAGGAACAGAGCCAGCCCTGCCAGGTCCAGGAAGCGACGCAAGGTAACGCGCATGCTGCAAAGCTCCGCGGTCTAGTCGAGCGCATACGATCCCTCTTCGCTGGCCATCGGCAGTTGGGGGCAGGGGGCTGTAGGTCAAAGTGGCCGCGAGGAGCCCAAACAGGCTGCCACGGTCCTTCTGTGCGGAAAAGTCGGAGGGCTCCGGCGCGGCCAGGGTTTAGCGTGCAGGTGACAAGAATGCCTGGGCACGGCGAGCGGCTCGGAAGCGCTGGAGTGCGATTATTCGGTCCCCATGGGGGGTGAACTCCGCCCGGGTCGCGGAGTCCGGCTTGACCCCCCTGGAACGCTCGTGATATAGATTGAATGCGGAAGATTCGCTCGCTTCCCACCTTGCGCCTCATCATCCGTTTCCCGAGCCACGGCGCAGCCGAGGAGTCGTTATGTCGAGCCGGGCATCTTGGTTGTCGGTTCTGGTCCTGGCGGTCGCCGCTTTGCCGCTCTTGGGCCAAGGCTCGGCGGGCACGGGCTTCAACGAACGCGCCGTCGAACGCAAGCCCAGCCCGGAGGACCGGGCGGGCATTTACATGCTCGACTTCTTCTTCAAGGACCCCCGCGTCATCACCGTCGACGTGCCCGGCCGCGGCCGCAGCTTCGTCTGGTATCTCTGGTACCAGATCGGCAATGCGACCGGCGAGCCGCGGAAGTTCTATCCCAACTTCGTCTGGATCTGCCACGACACCGACACCGTCCATCACGACGAGATTCTCCCGAGCGCCCTGGCCTCGATTCGCCGGCTGGAAGATGCCGACAACCTCTACGACATCAAGAACAGCGTCAGCATCTGGAACGATCCCATCCCCGTCAGCCGCGAGTTCAACGAACGCGGCGAGCGGATCGCCTTCCCCAAGCTTGTCACCGGCGTGGCCACCTGGGCCAACATCGACCGCCGCTCTACCCAGTTCAGCATCGTGGTCTTTGGCCTGTCAGATGGCTTCACCATGGTCGACGATCCGGACGGCAAGCCGATTCTGCGGAAGAAAGCTCTGAAGCTCAAGTTCCGGCGGCTGGGCGACGAACTCAGCGCCAGCTCGAACCAGATTCAGTACCAGGGCTACGAGTGGATCTACGCCACCAGCGACATGCGGGTCCCGGTGCTTAGCGATCCGCCGCCGGCCAAGAAGCCGACCGAGGCTCCGTAAGCAGTTTCACCCTTGTTCTCCGTCCCGGCTCGCGTGACAATGGTCTCCGCGAGCCGGTTTCGTTTGCGGGGGACACCACATGCGGCTATTGCTGGGCAGCGGCGGCTATCGAACGCCGGAACGCATCGCCAACTTCCGCACCATCGTTCGTGACTTCCTGGGCTCGATCGCCACCTTGCTCTTTGTGCCCTACGCCCTCGAAGACCACGATGCCTACGTTGCCAAGATTCTGGAGCGTGGGCTCGACGCCGGCTATGCCATCGAAGGCATCCACCGCACTCCCGACCCCGTTGCCGCCGTGCAGCGGGCCGAGGCGGTCTTCGTCGGCGGGGGCAATACCTTCCGCTTGCTCGACACGCTCCAGCGCCTGGGGCTCATCGAGGCGATTCGAGCCCGGGTCGCCGCGGGGATGCCGTACCTGGGGGTCAGTGCCGGGACGAACGTCGCCTGCCCGACAATCATGACGACGAACGACATGCCCATTGTCTGGCCCACCTCGCCCCGGGCCCTGCATCTGGTGCCGTTCCAGATCAACCCGCACTACTTCGAGGGACAGACCCACGTGAAGGTGGGGGAGACGTTCCACGAGCATTTCGGCGAGACTCGGGACGAGCGGCTGAAAGAGTTCCATGAACGAAATGATGTCCCCGTGCTCGGGCTCTGGGAAGCGGGCATGGTGCGCGTCGAGGGGGCAATGGCCAGGCTCCTGGGGACCCCGGCCCGGTTGTTTCGCCGGGGGCAGCCGGCCGAGGATTTCGAGCCAGGCTCGGACCTGAGCTTTCTGCTGGACCAATGAGCGGCCGCGGTACGGTTGACGACGAACTGACGGGTCCTCCTTCATTCGAGGATGTTTCGGATGGCGAATCAAAGCTACGCCAAGATTAGCTCCTTCGGGTCTGGTCGATTCATGGCCATCGCCCTACTGCTCTTCGGAGTTCCGGCGCTTTCGGTGGGCCTGACGCTGGGCTTCAACATGAGTCAGTTCCTGACCGTGGCCAAGAGGACGGAAGGCAAGGTCGTCGCTCTGAAGCACAACAATCAGTCGGGTACTCTCAGACATCGCCGGTCGGGGTCCGGGCTGGCCCCTGAGGTGGAGTACCAGGTGAACGGCACGCGGCATCGGTTCCTCAGTCATCTCTCGACTTCGCCGCCGCGTTATGGCGTGGGCGATGCCGTGACCGTGCTCTACGCCCCCGATCAGCCCGAAGCCGGTCAGATCGAGGGCTTTCTGGAAAACTGGCTGATCCCACTGCTCGCAAGCGGGCTCGGCGGCATCTTCGTGCTCATCGGGATGGCCATCCTCATTCGAAGTATGCGCACCCGCCGTGAGGATCACCCATCTCTGGAAAACGCGCCGGCTTGAACGATAACCGAGCGAAGCGGCATCCAGGCTTCTAGCTTGCTCCGGAAAATCCGCGCGGATTTGGGAACTTTCTGCCGATTCCTCGAGCCACGACTCCGAGGCTTCGCGGCCGAAGTTGCTAGCAAGTTCCCCCGTCCAGAGCGTAGGATAGATGGGGGTGGACTCCCAAGTTTTCATTGCCAATGCTGGCCGAGTTCGCGGTGTGTCCGCGACCGGCCGGTTGCCGCGCTTAAGGCGCGGCCCCGCTCAGGGGGACTTCCATGACTCATCGCAACATGCTTCCACGCTGGATGGCGGCTCTCAGCGTCCTGGCGCTGGGCGGCCTGCTTTTGTCCGGACCCGTCCGAGCTGACGATCCCGTACCCGACGGGCAAGAGCCCGGGGTGGAAATCTTGAACCGTGGCCCCATCCACGAGGGTTTTGGACAGCCCGTCCACCGGGAGCCTCGGCAAGGCCCGAGCATCAGCAAGGCCCCGCCGGCGGCCCTCGAAGAGTTGCCCCCGGACCAGAAGCCCGAGGGAGACGACATCGTCTGGCTGCCCGGCTACTGGCACTACGACGACGAACGAGAGGACTTCATCTGGGTGAGCGGCTTCTGGCGCCGCCTGCCGCCGGGCCGCTCTTGGGTGCCTGGCTATTGGCATGAGGCCGATGGCGGCCATCGGTGGGTCAGCGGCTTCTGGGCCGCGGAAGGGACCACCGAACTGGAATACCTGCCGCGTCCCCCGGCCAGCGTCGAAGCTGGCCCCTCTACCCCGCAGCCGACCGACGAGCATCAGTGGGTGCCGGGACACTGGCGCTGGAACGATGGTGCCTATCTCTGGCAGCCAGGCTACTGGACCGAGATGGAGCCCGGGTGGGTTTGGAGCCCGGCCCAGTATGTCGACACGCCTGGCGGCTGTGTTTACGTCGATGGGTTCTGGGACTACTCGATCCGGCGGCGCGGCCTGCTCTTTGCCCCTGCTTACTTCGGCGTCGGCTTCGGCTTTGGCCGCCCCTGGCGTCCCTGGGCCTGTTGGGATTCAGACTTCCTCATCGACCACCTCTTCGTCAACGTCGGTTGGGGTGGCTACTGGTTTGGCGACTTCTACGGCGCCGGATGGTGGGGCCGTGGCTTCCGACCCTGGTTTGGCTTCCATGCCATGACCGGCAACTTCTGTCCCATCTTCTCCTACCATCGCTTCTGGTTTGCCCGGACGAATCCCAATTGGGCCTGGCAATGCCAGAACCATTTCCATCGGAACTGGACGAATCCCCAGATGCGGCCGCCGGCCACCTTTGCAGACCAGCAGCGGAATTGGAGCGGGCTGCGGGGAGACGAACTGACCCGAGCTCGTGATCGCTCGCCTATCAAGCCAGTCGGCGACATGGGCAATCGGTGGGCCCGCGATCCTCAGGCCACCATGCGCATGCGCCAGATTCCGGACTCAGAGCGGCTGGCCGCCGCCCAGCGGGCACGGGACATCGCGGCGGGGCGGTCGGAGCGGGCCGAAATCGACCGGCAGGGCTCCAGCCGGCGGGCCGCGCCACCGCCGCCCGGCCGGGTCCGCCCGCGAGGCCGGCCCGGCCGATGCTCCATGCCGCCCGGCGGCGTCTTCACACCTGGCGCATCTGCACCGCCTCCACGAGCCGGTCGCCGATGGCCACGGGGCAGATCACCACCAGCGTGCTGCCCTTGGTCACCCAGCCGCGGGACAGCAGGGCCTCGATCGCCGGCTCGATGGCGCGCTGCGGCTGGATCATGGTGAACGGCACCACAAACGGACGCACGCCCCAGGGCAGCGTCAGCCGGTCGGCGATGGCCTGGTTGTCGCACGCGGCGAAGATGGTGGCGTAATGCGGCCGCATCCACGCGGCGTAGCGGGGAATGTTGCCCTTGGCGGTGAAGACGAGGATGGCCGGGGCCTTCAGCTCGTCGGCCATCACCACCGCGCTCTTCACCAGCATCTGGCGCGGCAGGGTCAGCCGGGCCGCGTGGTGGAAGTTGGCCCCGCCGCTGCGCTCGATGCGGCGTGCCACCCGGTCCATGATCTCGAGGCATTGCAGCGGATACCTCCCCACCGTCGTCTCGCCGCTGAGCATGATGGCGTCCGCCTGCTCGAAGACGGCGTTGGCCACGTCCGTCACCTCCGCGCGCGTGGGCAGGGGGTTCTGGATCATGCTTTCGAGCAGGTGGGTGGCCACGATCACGGGCTTGCCCACGCGCAGGCAGCTCTTCACCGCCCGCCGCTGGATGATCGGCAGCTCCTCGTAAGGCACCTCGATGCCCAGGTCGCCGCGCGCGATCATGATGCCGTCCGCCACCTCGATGATGGCGTCGAGGTTGGCGACGGCCTGCTGGTCCTCGAGCTTGGCGATGAGCAGGGGGCGCTGGGCGGCCGGCTCGACCACGGCGCGGAGCTGGAGCATGTCCCGCGCCTCGCGCACGAAGGAGAGCGCGATGAAGTCCACGCCCACCTCGAGGCCCACGGCGATGTCCGCCATGTCCTTTGCGGTGAGCGCCGGCAGGCTGACTTTCACGCCGGGCAGGTTGATGTGGCGGCGGCTGCCCAGCTTGCCGGGCGTGAGCACCTCGCAGTCCACCTTGTTCTCGTGCTTGGCCAGCACGCGCAGGTGGATGTTCCCGTTGTCCAGCACCACCACGTCGCCCACCGAGATGTCGTTGACGAAGTTCTCGTAGTTCACGTCCACGGAATGCTCCTCCTCGCTGCGCTCGCCGCGGCCGGTGAGGGTGAGCTTCTGCCCGGGCGT
>CALLZJ010000130.1 GCA_937858435.1 uncultured bacterium | reverse complement strand
CCGACGGCTGGCTCGTGGCCGCACGCGCGGCGTCCGCGGGCCAAGGGGCGAGGCGCTGACCTACTGCGGGTTGGGCAGGCGCACGTCGGCGGTCTTTTCGGAGGCGGGGCCAAGCCGGCCGCGACCGGTCCGGGCCGGGTCCGTGCCGGCCGTCGTGGTCTGGTCGAACACGCTCAGGAGCTTCTCCTTGTCGAAGAGCATCTCCTGCCGCGACAGGCCGGTCAGGTCGTAGAGCGTGGTCAGTTCGATGGCGTCGACCGGGCAGGCCTCTTCGCACATGCCGCAGTAGATGCAGCGGAGTTCGTCAATGACGAAGGTCTCGGGGTACTTCTCGCGGTCGGTCCAGGGCGATGGGGCGGCCACGATGTCGATGCAATGAGCCGGGCAGGCGGTCGAGCAGAGATAGCAGGCCACGCACTTGACCCGCCCCTGCTCGTCGCGGTTGAGGCGATGGACGCCGCGGAAGTGGGCAGGCAGCTTCGGCTCTTGCTCCGGGAACTGCTGGGTGACGGCCGGCTTGAGCATCTGCCGCATGGTCGTGCCCAGCCCTTCGAAGATGGCCGGCAGATAGAGCTTCTCCCACAGCCCCATGGTCGGCGGTTCCACGTAGCGGACGTCACTGGCAGCCAAGGGCATGGCAGACGCTCCGGACTAGGCTCGGCTCGGGCGTGGAGCCGGCAGGTTCAATCGGCATACAAGGGCTCGACGACGCCCAGCTCGCCGCTTTCCAGGCGCTGGACCTTGCGGCGGACGACGCCGAGCGGCTGGCTGGCGAGCCAGGCGGGGACGAAGAAGAGCCCGACGTTGGCCGCCGTCAGCACCCACAGCGACAGGCCGAAATGCTTGACAACCATGGCCGCCAGCAAGTTGGCCAGACTGAGCGGAATGAGCACTTTCCAGGCCAGCCCCATGAGCTGGTCGAACCGGAAGCGCGGCAAGGTCCAGCGGATGAGCATGATGAAGACGATGGCCACCCCGACCTTGGCGAAGAGCACCATGAACTTGACGGCCACCGAGCCGACCGTTTGGGGCGCCATCTCCGCGATCCACGGGAAGTGCCAGCCGCCGAAGAACAGGATCACCAGCAAGAAGCTGACGGTGATCATGTGGGTGTATTCGCCCAGGAAGAACATGCCGAACTTCATGGCCGAGTATTCGGTGTGGAAACCGCCGATCAACTCCTGCTCGCACTCGGGCAAGTCGAAGGGCAGACGATTGTTCTCGGCCAGAGCCGCCGTCATGAAGACCAGGAAGGCCAAGGGCTGAAACCAGATGTTCCAACTGAAGAAGCCCTGGGCCTGGTGATGGATGATCTTTTCGAGGTTGAGCGAACCGCAGATCATGAGCACGCCCAGGACCGCCATTCCGAGCGGAATCTCGTAGCTGATCACCTGGGCCGAGGAACGCAGGGCCCCGATGAAGCTGTACTTGTTGTTCGAAGCCCAGCCGCCGAGGATGATCGCATAGACCGCCAGGCTGCCGATGGCAAAGATGAAGAGGATGCCGACGTCCACGTTGGGGGCGACGACCCAGGAGAACTCGTTGGGCCGGTCGGTCGTGGGACCGAAGGGAACGACGGCGAAGGCCAGAAGCGTCGTGAGGACGGCGATGCTCGGGGCGGCAAAATAGAGGATCTTGTTGACGTGGTCCGGGACGACCTGTTCCTTGAGCACGAACTTCAGGCCGTCGGCGATGGGCTGGAAGAGTCCCCAGGGGCCCACGCGGTTGGGGCCATGCCGCTTCTGGACCCAGGCGGCAATCTTCCGCTCGAGGAAGATCAGGTAGGAACAGACGCCCGGCACGACGACGAGGACAAGCACGCCGAGCAGGAACGCGGCCACCAGCGGGTGTGTCAGCCAATCCATATCCAAAGGTCCAGGGCGAGGCTCAGACTCGTAGCTCTGGGCATCTTAGCGGCTTGGGGCACTGTTTGAAGGCCGGTTGCGGCCGGAGCGGCGCAAATCGGGTCCGCCCGTCCGTTAGCTTGGGGACTTCCATGGAGAAAGCCATGTCGTCGTCGTTGCAAGGCCAGCCGAGCTTGGCGGAATTGGTTCAAGCCCACTTGGGCTATGCCTGGACGCCCCGGCCCGAGGGCGAAGTCGAACCCCATCAGGCTGCCTTGCTGCCGCGCTGGCCAGCTCAGTCGCTCTGGCCCGAAGCTGTGACGGCCGGGCGAATGCTCGCAACCCCAGACCGCACCGCACATTGGGACCAATTGGCGTGCCCGCCGGCCTGGGCCGAGTGGATCGCCAAGCAGCCCGTCCGTCGGGCCATCCCCTGTGCCCTGGGACTCGCGCCGCAGTTCCTGGCGGAGGTCGCGCCGCTCCTGGAGCGTGGCTGGGAAGCTCTGGCGGAGGCCCAGCCGGGCCCAGCGCTCTCATCGTCCGAGGCCCCGGCCGACCCCTTGTTGGCAGCCGCCCTGGCCCGGTTGGCGGGCGATTTCAGCCTGGCCGCCCAACTCCTGGCCGCGGCCGAGCCCCAGATTCCCGTCGCCGATCGGCCCGTCTGGGAAAACGAGCGGGCGGCCCTGGCCTGGGAAGAAGGGCGTGCGGATGAGGCGGCCGCACTCTGGCGTTCCCCCACCCTGGCCGAGACCGCCGTCGGACGGTTCAATCTCGGCCTCTACCTGCTCCGCCGCGGCGAACGGGCCGCAGCCCTGCCCTTGCTCGAAGCCGCCAGCGCCCAGTTCCCGGTCCACACCGGCTGGCACCACCTGGCGGAACTCTACCGCTGCCTGGCGAGTGCTTGATTGCTGGTGCGTCGAGGGTGGAGTGAATCCCTAAAGAACTGGAATGCCTTCTGCCACGGTTGAGATCTCCGAAGCTCGGGCCGTCGACGTGATCGTCAGCGCGGATACGCTGGCGGTTGAACTCGCGGATGGTCGGACCATCGCCGCGCCGTTAGCCTGGTATCCGCGGCTGGCGCACGGCACGGAGCAAGAGCGGCGGACGTGGCGACTGATCGGGGGCGGCCGCGGCGTTCACTGGCCGGAGTTGGATGAAGACGTTAGCGTGGCCAATCTCTTGGCCGGCCAGCCTTCGGCAGAGAGTCAAACTTCATTCAAACGCTGGCTCGCCAACCGGACGAAGCCCAGTCGAAGTCGCAAGCGGTAAGGAAGCTTCGCATCCAGCGACCGCGAGCTTGCCTTCCTCACCCCCCTAAATGGACGGCTGCCCTTTTTCTCGCCGACGTGCTGTCCGGTTTTCAACCGCGATGACGACAAGACGTGTAGGGACCGTACTGCCCACGGGCCGACGTCGAGGGTCCCTCCTGGCACCACCGCGCCATACGGAGTTGTGTGCCGGACCGAAGACACGCAAGGAAGCGATTCGAAAAGGCAAAACCTCAATGGCTCCGGGTCGTCCCGCGGGCACTTCCATCCCAAGGTCGTCTACGCAAGCCAAGGCGCCCCTTGTTGGACAAGTCCAGCTCTTTGCCAATCCCTGGCCGTTCAGCGCGACCGTCACGCTGGGTGGCGGCCAGCAGATTCAACTTCGCGTGGGGGCCAACGAAGCCTTCTACGACAAGGAAGGCTACGTCCGCCTGTTCTCGATGCGCTTCAGCGATGGGACCTACGGCAACTTCAAACTGCTGCCGCATCAGCAAACGGCGGAAAGTGCCCTGAGGTTCTGCCAACGCCTGCTCGGACCCTTCGGCCTCGCCATCGCCAGCAATGCGATCTTCTCGGGAACCACCATCGTCCACAGTCTCGCCCTTGAGTTGTTCAGACACGGCGAGCCGCTGATCATCGCCGATCCCTTCGCCAACGGTTCAATCGACGCTTCGTCCTATTACGCGGTGGAGAGTGGGGAGAACCTCATGGCTCACCCGATTCGACTGCCCTTGGGATGAGCTGGCCGGATCGTCGCCGGCACGGGCCGCGCCGCCGGGCGGGAGCTGGGGAGACCTGTCGACTCGCGTCCCCATGAACGCTCCATGAAGTTGCCGCGCGCCAGCGCCTCGCATCTTGCCAGCGGCGCTGCGCCTGCTTACGATGGTGGGAAGTCGCTTGGCCGAGAGTCGGCCCAGCGACCTGACAAGTCGGATCTTATCCAGAGTGGCTGAGGGACGGGCCCTGCGAAGCCACAGCAACCGGCCGCGACGTCTTCGGACGGCGGCGTCAGGTGCTAACTCCCGCTCGACCCCTTCGGGTCGGGGAAGATAAGACGACGGCCAACGCTCGCCTCATCCGCCAGCACGCCTTCGCTTATCCACCGGGTTCGTCCCTCCCGGGATGCCCCTCTGGATGATCCTTGAACGGAACAAGGAGTCGAAGCGTGCCCAGCCCCTTCCTTCGCGGTCTTTCCTGCCGTTCCTGCGGCAAGTCCTTCACGCCCCAAGCGACCAACTTCTGCACCGACTGCTTCGGGCCGCTCGAAGTCCAGTACGACTATGCCGCCATCCGCGCCGAGGTGAGCCGCGCCGACCTGAAGGGCCGACCCTTCGACATGTGGCGTTACCAGGAACTCTTGCCCCTGGACGCCGCCCCGACTGTGGGGCTGCACGTGGGCGGCACGCCGCTCCTGCGGGCGGACCGCCTGGCCCGGGAACTGGGCGTCAGCCGGCTCTGGATCAAGAACGATGCCGTCAATCACCCCACTCTGTCGTTCAAGGATCGCGTGGTGGCGGTGGCCCTATCCAAGGCGAAGGAGTTCGGCTTCCAGACGGTGGGCTGCGCCTCGACGGGGAATCTGGCCAACAGCGTGGCGGCCAACGCCGCCGCCGCCGGGCTGCCCGCCTACATCCTCGTGCCTGCCGACCTGGAGGCGGCCAAGCTGCTGGGCACTTCCATTTACGGGGCGCGGCTGGTCCGCGTCCGTGGCACCTACGACCAGGTCAATCGGCTCTGCACGCAGATCGCCTTCAAATTCGGCTTCGGACTGGTTAACATCAACTTGCGCCCCTTCTATGCCGAAGGCTCGAAGACTTTCGGCTACGAGATGGCCGAGCAACTGGGCTGGCGCCTGCCGCAGCACGTGGTCGTGCCCATGGCGGGGGGCAGCCTGATCGGCAAGATCGCCAAGGCCTTCCGCGAGTTGACCGAATTGGGATGGGTCGAACCAGCCACGACGCACTTCCACGGCGCTCAGGCCGCCGGTTGTGCCCCCATCGCCACGGCGGTCCAATCCGGAGCGGAGCAGCATCGGCCCGTGAAGGAACCGCAGACCATCGCCAAGTCGCTGGCGATCGGCGACCCGGCCGACGGCTTCTTCGCCATCCAGCTCATCCGCTCCACTCGCGGTTGGGCCGAAGCGGTGAGCGACGACGAGATCCGCTCGGCGATGCAGCTTCTGGCCGAGACCGAAGGGGTCTTCGCCGAGACGGCCGGGGGCGTGACCCTCGCCGCCACGCAGCGGCTCATCGAACAGGGCCGCATTGGCCGCGACGACGAGATCGTGATCTGCATCACGGGCAACGGCCTGAAGACCCAGGAAGCCCTGACTGAAGTGCTCGAACCCGCGCCCGTCATCGCCCCGAAGCTGGAGGAATTCGCGGCCCTGGTGGCCGAGGAGCCCCTCCCCACCAGTGCCTGATGCCCGCCGCCGGGCCTCCGCTCGGCGGCTGCTCTGCTCCCCCCTCGGACCTTGTACGAGGAACGCTCATGGCTGCTCTGTCTCCCACGCCCCGCCGCATCAGCTTGCAGGAGGCCCATCTCATGGCCTGCCTCAACGTCGGGGCGCTGGTCGTCTACATCGGGGCCCAGACTTCCATCGCCTTGCTCTTCGGCCGCGACCAGGCCTCCCTCAAGCTCGTGCTCGAACCCTTCCTGCTCCTGCTCGGCCTCGTGCTCCACATCCAGTGGCGGACCATCGGCGGGACGTTCCTGGAGCATGGCCTGCGCCGGCCGCTCTGGGTCGCCGTGGGCGACTGTGCCAGCTTCATGGTGACCTTCTGGGCGCTGGTCGTGCTGGCGGACGCCTTCTTCCATCAAGTACGCAACTAGGAAACTCGCTCATGGCCGTGACGATCCACATCCCCGCACCGTTGCGGGAGCATACGAACCAGCAGGAGCGCGTCGCCGTCGAAGGCGGCACCGTGGCGGCCGTGCTCGAAGACCTGAGCCGGCAGTTCCCCGCCCTGCGCGAGCGGGTCTTCGAACCGTCGGGCCAGGTGCGGCGTTTCGTGAACATCTATCTCAACGACGAGGACGTTCGCTACCTCGAACACCTGGCCACCCCGGTCGCCGCCGGGGACCAGGTCGCCATCATCCCAGCCGTGGCGGGCGGCTAGCCTCGCTCACCATCCGGCGGCGACCCACACCCTCCAGGCGCTGGCCCCGTCCCGGCCACGCCTGTTTGCCAAGGAGCTATCATGGCCGTTGCGGCCCAACCGCGATTGATTCACAGCGATCCCGACGTGCTTGGCAGCGTGCCCGTCTTTGCCGGCACCCAGGTCCCCGTGTCCAGCCTGTGGGACTACATCAAGAGCGGCGACACCCTCGCCGCCTTCCTCGAACATTTCCCCACGGTCCGACGGGAACAGGCCCTGGCGGTGCTGGAACTGGCCCGGGAGACGGTCGCCGGCGCGCCCCCCGAGCAGGTCGCCGCCCCCGTCGCCAGTCCAACCCAGCCCCTGGACCGCTACTCGCGCCAAATGAAGTTCCCGGCCATCGGCGCCGAGGGGCAAGAGAAGCTGCGGGCCAGCCGGGTCACCTTGTGCGGCTGCGGCGCCCTGGGCACCGTGATCGCCAACATCCTGGCCCGGGCCGGGGTCGGCCACCTCCGCATCGTCGACCGCGACTTCATCGAGACCTCGAATCTGCAGCGGCAGGTGCTCTTCGACGAGGCCGACATCGCCGCCAACCTCCCCAAGGCCGAGGCCGCCGCCCGCAAGCTCCGCCAGATCAACTCGGCGATCCAGGTCGAACCCGTCGTCACCGACGTCGACCACACCATCGTCCTTGAACTGGTCCACGATGCCGACGTCATCCTCGACGGCTCCGACAACTTCGAGGTCCGTTATCTGCTCAACGACGCCGCCATCAAGCTCAACAAGCCCTGGGTCTACGGCGGTGCGATCGGCAGCCATGGCCAGACCATGACCATCGTGCCCGGCCAGACCCCTTGCCTGCGCTGCGTGATCGAGAGTAGCCCGCAGCCCGGCATGGCCGCCACCTGCGAGACGGCGGGCGTGCTCGCCCCCATTATCAACATCATCGCCAGCCTCCAGGCCACCGAAGCGCTCAAGCTGCTCACGGGCCACCCAGAGGCCATCAACCGCGATCTGATCTACGTCGATGTCTGGGACAACGAGCTGCGCCGCTTCAAGATCGCCAAGCTCAAGGACACGACCGACTGCCCCTGCTGCCGGCACCGGCGCTTCGACTGGCTCGAGGGCAAGGAGGGAGCCCAGACCACGAGCCTGTGCGGCCGCAATGCCGTCCAGATCAGCCACAAGTCCGCCACGTCGCTCAAGCTGGTCGAACTGGCTCGCCACCTGGAGGGGCTCGGCGGCCAGGTCGCCCTCAACAAGTTCCTGCTCAAGTTCTCCCTCGACGGCTTCGACTTCACCGTCTTCCCCGACGGTCGAGCCATCATCAAAGGGACCAGCGACGTCGAGAAGGCGCGCACGCTCTATGCCAAGTACATCGGGCACTAGCCGCCCGGCCCGAGCCCTTACCCCCTCGCCTGGTTCACGAGCCGCGACCCCGCCATGATCTACCTCGACAATGCCGCCACGAGCTTCCCCAAGCCCGAAAGCGTCTAC
>CALLZJ010000129.1 GCA_937858435.1 uncultured bacterium | reverse complement strand
GCCCGCGTGCTGGCGGGCGACGTGCCGGGCTGGCTGCGCTGGCTCGCCCCGGCGGGGCGGCTGCTGTACCGCGCCGGCGGCGGGGGCCCCGCGCGGCCCCCCGCCGGTCGCCCCGCCCCGGGCCCTGCAGCATGAGCTCATTCGGGGCATCCTGCGCAGGGAAGGGCTGCTGCCGCCCGCCGTGCCCGCGGCGCCGACCGGCACGCGCCGGGCCGACGAGATCGAGATCACGCAGCGCTTCAAGATCGTCCCCCTGGAGGAAGAGCCGGGAGGTGAGGCGTGAAGCTCAGCGTGGCCTACGACTTCCTGCCCCGGCGGCGCTCGGTCGGCGTCGGGATGGTGATGGATCATTTCGGCCTGGAAGACGGGCAAGGGCGGCACGTGATCGCCGAGGCGGTCGAGCTACCGCTTGAGCCCGGCGACCTGGTGCTCTTCACGGGGCCGAGCGGCTCGGGCAAGAGCAGCTTGCTCCGCGCCGCCGAGGCCGAACTGACCCGCACCGGCAGCGTGACCCGCTGGCTCGATCGGCTGGCGCTGCCGCCGGTGCCGCTCGTGGATGCCTTGCCGGGCAACCTGGTGCCGAACCTGAACCTTCTGGCCGCCTGTGGGCTGGGTGAGGCCCGGCTCCTGCTCCGCGCGCCGGATGAACTCAGCGAAGGGCAGCGCTACCGGTTCCGCCTGGCCCTGGGCTGGGCGGAACTGCTGCACGCCTCCGAGCCTGGTCCACGCTGGCTGGTGGCCGACGAGTTCTCCGCCACCCTCGACCGCACCCTGGCGAAGGTGATCGGCTACAACGTCCGGCGGCTGGCTCGATGCCGGCAGGCCGGGCTGCTCCTGGCCACCACCCATGACGACGTGATCGACGACCTCGACCCGGACCTGCTGGTGCGCTGCGATCTGGATGGCCGGATCGAGGTGTCCCGACCCCGGCAGGGTGCTCGGCCGATCTCTTTTTTCGCCAATGCTGGAGCAGCCCGGGCACCGCGGCCGACTGGCCGTACTTCGCTCGGTGGCATTATCGCAGCCCCCACCTCGCCATGGTCAAGCGAGTGATGCTGCTCTGGCATGATGACCGACCGATCGGCATCTGTGTCTTCTCCACGCCGGGCGCGGCGCTGCGGTTGCGGAGCCGCTTCTTCGGACTGAAGGGCCGCAGCGGGGCGCTCGGACTTCAGCGCCTCAACGAGCAACTCTGGGTGCTCTCCCGCGTCGTCCTCCATCCGACCTACCGCGGGGCCGGTCTGGCGGCTGCCTTCGTCCGGCAAGCGTGTCGGACCTGCCCCGTCCCCTGGATCGAAACGCTGTCGGCCCTGGGCCATCTGCATCCCTTCTTCGAACGGGCTGGCTTCGTCCGCGTGGGCGTCATCGAGAAGCACCGCCGCGTCCGACCCGATGCCCACGCCTGGGTCTACGGCGGCCGCCGCCTCTCCCCCACGACCATCCGCAAGAGCCGGCACTCCGAGCCCGTCTACTACGTCTTCGACAATCGCCGCTAGCCGACTCCGCCGCGCTCCGCTCCCGTGCCTCAGCCGACCTCGGCGAACGGGCCGGGAGCGGGCGGCGGCCTTTCTCCCGGCTCCGAGGTGGACCCGCATGTTGCCCACACCCCGAATGATCACCGACGCATCTGATCCGCTCGCCACGCTCAGTGCCTATGCCCTGCTCTTCGGCGTGAACCCCGACACGGGCCGACCGCTGAGCTTCCACGGCTATGAGTATCTCGTGCAGCCACTCGACGACCTGGCCCCCCGCGTCGTCATCATGAAGGGGGCCCAGGTGGGGGCGACGGTGCTCGCCGTTATGCGGGCCCTCTGGTTCGTCGACGTGCGCCAGGCCCATACGCTCTACCTGTTCCCCACACACCGCTCGGCCCTGCGGTTCACTCGCGGCCGGCTCCGGGTGCTGCTCGAACGGGCCCCGCGCTTTCGGATGCTGTTCGGCACCAGTCCCACCGCCACCCATCTGCGGGCTGGCCACGTCAACTGGTACTGTCATGGGGGCAAGAGCCGGGTCGAACTGCTCTCCATGCCCGTGCAGTATCTGACCATCGACGAACGGGATGCCATGTATGAGAGTCAACCGCTCGGCCAGACGCCCTGGTCTGCCGTGGAACTGGCCCGGCAGCGCCTGGCCGGCCACAGCCGCGCCTGGGAGCTGAATCTCTCGACGCCGACCGTGCCTGGCCGGGGCATCGCGGCCGACTTCGCCCGCACCGACCAGCGCCACTTCGAGCCGCGATGTCCCCGGTGCCGGCGTTGGGTACGGCTCGATTGGCCCAACTTCCTGCGCGGCTGGGAGGGGCGGCCCGAGTCGGCTGCCTGGCATTGTCCCGTCTGCCGCGGGCTCTGGAGCCAGGCCGACCGCCAGGCCGCGCTCGCCCAGGGCCGCTGGACGGCGGACGTGGCAGGGGCCGACGTGCATGGCTACTTCGTGCCGCAGGTTCTCGCACCCACTCAGTCCCCGTCCCGGCTGGTTGCCGCCTGGCAGAGCGCCCAGGGGCACGTCGCGGCCACGCAGGTCTTCTGGAACAGCATCCTGGGACTGCCCTACCGCGCGGATGGGGCTCGGCTTGAAGATCGCTACTGGGATGAAGCTCTGGCCCGCAGCGATTTCCCGATGGAAGACGCGGCCACCGGCGGCCGGGTGCTCGGCGTCGACGTCGGCCCCACCTGGCTGCACGGCATCATCGCCGAGCCCAGGCATCCGGGCCTCAGGCTCTGCTGGATCGGCCGGCTCCCCGACTGGGGTGAACTGGAGCGGCTCATCGACCGCTTCCAACTCGAAGCCTTCGTTATCGACGCCCAGCCGGAGACCCATGCCGCCCGGGAATTGGCCCTGCGCCACCCGGCTGGCTTCCTCTGCTACTATGGCGGCGAGGGCTGTGAGCTGAATGTCAACCCCGTGTCACGCATCCTGCGGGTGCCGCGCACCGAAAGCCTCGACGCCCTCTTCGCCCTCTGGCGGCGGGGGCAGATCTGGCTGCCCACCGAGGCCCCGGACGAGTTGCGGCTGCACCTGCAGTCCCTCGTCCGCCTCTACCGGGTCGGTCGCCACGGGCAGGTGCGGGCCGAATACCTGGATGCCGGCGGCCCCGACCACTTCGCCCATGCTCTGAACTACTGCCATCTCGCCGCCTTGCTCGCCCCCCGGTCCCAGGGCTGGCTCCGAGGCCGCGCTGCTGGCCCCTTGTTCGATTGGTAGGTCGGCAACGGCTTGGCGTTTGGGATGACAATACGGGAGATGTTGAAGGACACTCACCTCGGTCCCTCAGGGATTGCGGAAAAGGCCCGAGTCCCCGTGCAACTACTTGGTCGGGCGGGGGGTGAGCTTCAACTGCCGGAGTTCGGCCTGGATGGGGGCCAGGCGTGGATCGTTGCCCGCCGCTAGCAGGTCACGCACCAGTTCTTCATCCTCGGCACGCAGCACGCCGTCCCGGCGGAGCCGCTGACCTAGCTCGGGGCCCCGTTGGGTCCAGGCCTCGACTAACTCCGCGACGGGTCTCGTCGGCATCGGCGTGGTGTGGGGGCGTGCTGGCCGAGTGGTCGGCTCCAGCCGGGCCAGGGCCTGCCGCAGGAGCGGCGCGCGGGGATGGTCGTCAGGCAGCCGCTCGGCCTCGGCCCGCCAGTCCGCCCAAAGAACTTGGGCCGCTGCTCCGAGGCGTGGCGAACTGGCCACCGCCTCCATCACCACCAGCGGATCGGCATCCGCTCTCAACCGCTGGAGGAGCGCGGCTGCTTCGTCCAAGGGCATGGGGACCAGGCCGACGGTGCGGGCCACTTCGAGCCTCACGCCAGGATCGGGATCGCCCGCCAGCCGGCGCAGGAGCGCGGTCATCTCCACGCCCGCTGCCGGCCCCAGCCCCCGCAGTCCTGCCAGCGCCGCCTGCCGGAGCGTGGGATCGGCCGCGCTGGCGAGTTTGCGCAACTCCGGTGCGGCCGCTCCCGACCAGGGCGCGAGTCGACCCAGGGCCAGGGCCAACGCCCGAGCCACGCCTGCCCTGATGCTCGTTCTCGGGGCATTGATGGGCC
>CALLZJ010000128.1 GCA_937858435.1 uncultured bacterium | reverse complement strand
AGAGGTAGTCGCCCAGGAGTACCGTACCACCGTGGTGGTTCTGGTAACGCTGGGGCGTGATGAAGTAGACCTGCTCAGCATCGACGCCGGTGCGCGAGGGGGTGAGCTTGAGCAAGGCGCTCCCGGTTCGATAGGCAGTCGAGCAAAAGACGTAATTCTCATGGACGATCGGAGTCGGGATGTTCGCCGTGCCGTTGGCTGCCTTGTCGTACCGCCACAAGAGCTTGCCGGTCTTGGCGTCGATGCCCAGCAACCCGGTCTTCACCCAGTTCATGTAAATGCGGAAACCGCCCACGTCGATCGGCGTTCCCGAGCCGTAGCCCGCGCCTCCCGCTCCCGGAACTGACGCCCGCCAGACTTCCGAGCCATCCCGCTTCCGTAGGGCGACCATGGTGGCCTTGTCGCCACCCGGAGTGCAGATCAGCTTGTCGCCGTCGATGAAGACCGATTCGCTGAAGCCCCACATTGACATCATCTTGCCATCCAGGTCCTTCTCGAGGTTCTTGCGCCACTTGATCTTGCCGTCGCTGGCCGACAAGCAGGCGAGCTCGCCCCCGGTGCCCAGCACATAGATGAAGCCACCGTCCACGGTCGGTGAACTGCGAGGACCATCATTGTAACTGAGGTCTTGTCCAGAGACCCGACGTGGCACCTTGCCGATGGCCGTCCACCAGAGCTCATTGCCGTTGTTTTCATCCAGACACCAGACGCCTTCGTCCGAGCCGCGGTAGCTCATGCCGTAGATGCGGCCCTGGGCAATGGTCGGCGTGCTGTAGCCTGTACCCAGGTCGCGTGCCATCCAGTGCACACTCGGACCATCGGTGGGCCAAGACTTGAGCAGCCCCGTTTCCGGGCTGCGTGCCAATCGCTGGGGGCCGCGGAATTGGGGCCAGTCGAGTTCGTGACCGCCAACGGTGCTGGCCAGGAGGAACAGGCTCGCGGAAATGAGCAGGGTGCGGCAAGCTGGTGCGAACATGGAAACTTATCCCTCTTGCGGGAGACCATGGGCGCGGACAAAGAAGAACGCTACGATCAAGGGCACGCCAGTTATTCTCCCAAGGCTGCTGACTCCTGACAAGGACGCTGACCATGAATCTGCTCTGCCGAGGTCCGCTGGTCACTCTCATGATTCTGATGAGTGGTCTTATGGCGTTCCTGGTGGGCGATTGGCCGCAGCATCGAGGCCCGGCCCGGGATGCCATCGCAGCGCCGCAGCGGTTGCTCGCCGCTTGGCCCGCCGACGGGCCGCCGCTCATGTGGAAGCAGGGGGGCAACGGGGTCGGCTATTCCGGGCCCGCCATCGTTGGCAACCGCCTCGTTCTCCTCGGCATGGTCGGCGACAAGGAGGTCGTCATCGCCCGCTCTCTGGCCGACGGTGGCGAAGTCTGGCGGACGACCATCGGTCCCGTCTACCACAACGACTTCGGCGACGGGCCTCGCTCCACCCCTACCATCGACGGCGCTTGGGTCTATGCCCTCGGAGCCAGTGGCGACCTGGCTTGCTTGTCCCTGGCCACGGGCACCGTCCGCTGGCAAATGAACATCCTCCAGACCTTCGAGGGAGAGAACATCACTTGGGGCATCAGCGAATCACCCCTCGTCGTCGGCGCGCGTATCTTCGTGACTCCAGGCGGCCGCAGAGCGACTATGGTGGCCCTCGACAAGGAATCGGGGAAGGTCCTTTGGCAGGGCAAGGACCCGGGTCGAGAAATCGAGCCGGCGGGCTACGCCTCACCCATTGCAATTACGGTGGACGGCGAAGAGCAGGTCACCACGTTTACGAGTCAGGGTGCGGTCGGCTTCCGCCTCGCCGATGGCGCATTCTTGTGGCGCTACGACCAGGTGGCCAATGGGACTGCGAACATTGCCACGCCGCTGTGGCAGGGTGGGAAGCTGTTCTTCACTTCGGACTACGGCACGGGCTGTGCACTCTTGGAGCCATCGGGTTCCGGCGCCAAGGAAGTCTACTTCAACAAGAATCTCAAGAACCACCACGGCGGCGTGGTCGCTAACGGCGGCTACGTCTACGGCTTCGACGCCAGTGTGCTGACCTGCCTGGAACTCGAAACCGGGGCAGTGCAGTGGCGGCATCGCAGCGTGGGGAAGGGCTCGGTCGCCCTGGCCGACGGACTGCTTTATCTCTTCAGCGAGAATGGCGTGGTGGGGCTAGCCCGTCCGGTGCCCTCGGGCTACGAGGAGATCAGCCGATTCACGCTTGAAAGCAAGAGCAACCAGAAGACGTGGACACACCCGGTCCTGGCCCACGGCCGCTTACTGCTGCGGGACCAGGATCAGCTCTGGTGCTTCGATGTGGCGGCGCGGTAGCGGGACCGGTAGCCGGGCTAGGCCGACTCGTTCACCGCCGGAGGGTCGGAGGGCTTTTCGACAAGATAGGGGCCGAGCACGACGCCATCGAGGTCGCTCTTCTTGAGCGTGTCGATGGCGATTTCCGGGGTGCCGACGATAGGGTAGCCGTGGAGGTTGAAGCTCGTGTTGAGCAGGCCGCCCACCCCGGTCTTGCTCCGAAAGGCGCGGATGACGTCCCGGTAGCTGGGGTTAAGTTCATTTACGACTTGTGGCCGAATGGTCAGGTCGAAGGGATGGGTCCCCGCCACGAGCGCCTCGGCGCCCAGCGGGGTCGAATCGAAGGCCTCAATCATCCAGAACGGCCAAGGGGACAAGTTCTTGATGTAACGGTCGGCATCCTCGGCCAGGACGCTGGCAGCGAACGGCATCCAGAAGTCTCGTTGCTTGATCGCAAAGTTGAGCTTGCGAATGACCCGCAGATCGCGAGCATCGGCCAGAATGCTGCGATTGCCCAGTGCCCGAGGGCCAAGCTCCTCCCGGCCACTGAACCTGCCCAGAATCTTGCCGGCCGCAAGTAGTTCACCCGTGGTCCGGGCCGGGTCGGAAAGTTGTTGCACTCGCAGCCCTGACTCCCGGGCCGCAACTTCGCACTCCTGGTCGCTGAATTCCAAGCCCAGGTACATGTCGCGCGGCAGGTCAAATTCCAGCTTGTGGCCACGCTCCTGGCACAGTTGCTGGTAACCGAGCAGCGCGGCTCCGAAGGGTGTGCCCCCGTCGTCACTGGCAGGGTAGACATATAGCTTCTCGACCTCAGGCAACTCGCGGATGAGCTTGTTCGCCTTGACGTTGAGAAACGCACCGCCCGCGGCACAGAGGCGATTCACGCCCGTTGCCGCCATGGCATTGCGGGCCCACTGCACGACTAGTTCCTCGAAAACAAGTTGGCAGGCAGCGGAGACGTTGTCGAAGCGCTGATTGGCCAGGCGCTTGAGCAAATAGCCCTGCATGCCCCGTCCGAGCCGGCCTGTATGGTTGCGGAACTGCAGGCCGTCCACCGTAAAGGCGCGGCGGAAGACGTCGGCACAGTACTCCGCCTGACCATAGGGAGCCATCCCCATGACCTTGTACTCATGCTCGTAAGGCCTGAGACCCAGGTGGGCTGTCACCGCCGAGTACATCCAGGCGGCCACGCTGTGGAACTTGGGCGTTTGTGCCAGGACCTTCATCTCGCCGCCTTCGCCGACGCCGACGGTGGCACAGAGTCCGTCGCCGGCGCCGTCCATGGTCAGGATCGTGGCCGACTCGGACCACGGTCGATGAAAATAGGCCGTGGCGGCATGGCACAGGTGATGGTCGAATGGCACGATGCGTTTATCGTCCAGGCCCAGGTCGGCGAGAGCCGCGAGCAGTTCACGCCGTTTGCGAATCTTGGCCAGGAGCCAGCGGCCCCAGCGTGTCGCCGTCTGCGTGCGCCCCAGCCAGGCCAGGGAGAAGAGCACTGTCGTGCCTGGCTTGTAGTCTCGGGACGGCGTCATGTTCCGGATCAGCCCACTCAGGGCGATCAAATCGATGTCCTTTGGAACGATGCCCGACCGCTGGAAGACCGCCTGGAGAGACTCCGTCGGCACGCCTGCCCAATTCTTGACGTTGCGGCGGCGCTCTTCCGAAGAACAGAGGACCAAACGACCATCCCGCACCAACGCCACGCCGGCATCATGGCCATCGTGGATTCCGAGCACAATCATGAAACATCCTGAAGCTGGCGACGCGGCTGGGCCACGTCGTGGTAAAGTTCGACAAGACCGCTGGCGATACGCGGCCAGGCGAGTTCCTGTTGCACGTATGCTTGCCCCAATCGACCGAGACGGGCGCGCTCTTCGGGTGCAGCCAGAAGTTGACGAAGGGCGATGGCCAAGGACTGTGCTTCGACAGGCACGACGCGGCCAGCGTCGGCCTTGGTGACATGTTCGCTGGCCTTGACGCCCGTCGTCACCACAACCGGTTTCGCTCGGGCCATGGCCTCCACGGCCACCAATCCGAAGCTTTCATAATGGCTGGGGAGGACGACCACTTCAGCGCCATCGAACAGCCCAAAACGCTCCTCGCCTGCCACCATCCCGAGGACGGCGACATTCTCTGTTAGGCCAAGCTGGGCGATGGTCCGCTCCACTTCTCGGGCATAGTCGGGTTCGTGTTCGTCGGGACCGCCCACCAGGGCCAGAAAGGCCTGACCGTCGAGCAAAGCCAGGGCTGGCAGCAAGACGTCGGTAATGCCCTTGATCGGATGCAGTCGGGCCAGGCACAGGATGATCGGTCGGCCACGGGCGGGGGGTTCACACTTCTGACGCAGCCGCTCCGGTGTTGCCGGGCTGGTCCAAGCTTCTGCAGTGAGGCCGAGCGGCACCACGGCCGGCCGGGTTGGGACATCCAGTTGGGCCAGGTCATCGGCTTCGCTCTGCGAGGTGACATGAATGCGTGCCGCTTCCCGCACGTTGCGCCGCTCCACAGCCTGCCAATAGAGCTGCTTGCGCCAGCGACCGCGGGCAAATGAACGATCCGAGAGCATGCCGTGGGCCATGAGCAAGTACGGTACGCGCCGGCGGCGGGCGGCGGCACAGGCGGCGGCAGTCGAGAAGGTCCAGAGAGCGTGCACGTGTAGAAGATCGTAATCTCCGGCATGGGCGTGCAGCCAAGAGGCTAGACCGACAGAGACCTTCCAACGTTCAAGGGCATCGCGGCGGAACCAATGACAGGGGACCGCGGGGCGTGGCCGCTCAGTGGGAGCAAGGCAGCCGCCCGCCCCATCGGCCGTGGTCGTGGCGATCTCCACGTGAACCTGCCCCGTTTGCGCTAGTGCTTCGGTCATGGTGAGCACGGCCGCTGAAGTTCCACCGAAGCGCCAGGACAGGCCGCTCACCACGTGCAGTACGCGCAGCATCCTTAGGCCACCGTGGCCAGGGC
>CALLZJ010000127.1 GCA_937858435.1 uncultured bacterium | reverse complement strand
TCCATGTCGTTCGATACCTACCTGAAGCTGACGGACATCCCCGGTGAAGCGACGGCCGCGAACCATGTTGGCGAAATCGAGATCTACTCGTTCTCTTGGGGTGCGTCGAACCCCACGACGGTCGGCTCGGGCAAGACCGGTCTGTCGGCTGGCAAGGTCAGCATCAGCAGCTTCAACATCATGAAGAAGACCGAGAAGTCCTCGCCGAAGCTGTTCTCCCACTGCTGCAACGGCCAGCACATCGCCGAAGGCCTCGTGACCATGCGGAAGGCCACGGGCGAGTCCGGCGGCCAGAAGCCCTTCTTGACCTACAAGTTCACGGACATGATGGTCGAGTCGATCCAGTGGTCCGGCAGCTCGGGCGGCGACGACACCCCGACCGAATCCTGCAGCTTCGCCTTTGCCAAGTGCGAGATCACCTACTTCTCGCAGGACGCCAAGGGTGCGATGGCCAAGGCCGGTGAAGCTTCGTGGGACCTCACCAAGGTCACGAAGTAACGCTAGAATCAACTCAGCGAGCCCACGGGTGTGCAGCCCGTGGGCTTCGCCCATGCGCGTTTGCTTCTCCTACGCCCCGGGGGCCACCATGGCTGAGACTGCTGGCGATCTCTTCAAACAGGGCAAACTCGAAGAAGCGGTGACCGCCCAACTCGCGGCCGTCAAAGCCAACCCCGGCGACCAGGCCGGCCGGCTCTTCCTCTTTGAACTGCTGCTCTTCACCGGCGACCTCGATCGCGCCTTGCGCCAGGCCGATGCGATCATCTACGGCGACAACCGCGACCGGGGCCTCTCCATCTACAAGAAGTTCGTCGCCGCCGAGCGCGCCCGCCGCCAGCTCTTCACCAATGGCCTCGAACCCAAGTTCTTCGGTCCGCCGCCCGAACACGCCCGGCAACGGCTCGACGCCCTGGCCGCTCTCCGGGCCGGCGACGAAGCCCAGGCCAGCACGCTGCTGCAGGCTGCCAACGCCGCTGCCCCGCGCGTTGCCGGCAAGCTGGGTGAGCAAGCCGTCGCCGAGCTGCGCGATGCCGACGACCTGTTCGCCAGCATCCTGGAGGTTGTGGTCCAGGATCAGTACTATTGGGTGCCCTACGAGAACATCGTCCGCCTCCAGGTCACCAAACCCGAGTATGCCCGGGACCTCATCGCCCTGACCGCCCACCTGGAAGTCAGCGTGGGCGGCTCCGGGGAAGTGCTGCTGCCCGCCCTCTACCCACAAGCCGAGCCGAGTTCCGACCTCGAGGTCCGACTTGGCCGCGCCACCCACTGGCGGGAACTGGCAGGCGGGGCCGTGCTGGGCCTGGGGCTCCGGACTCTCATCGCCGACGAGGATGCCATCGCCTTGCCCGAACTGGCTGACTTCCAGGCAGCTACCTAGCCCCGACGTGTGCCATGCCGCCGTCCGAAGACTACCAGCCAATGATCCTGATGCCGTCGATCTACGACCGGCTCATCGATCCCGCGTCGGTCGAGTCGATCAACAAGTACGGCTACAGCCCGCAGCAGATGATGGAGGCCGTCCGCCGCGACCTCATCGACTTGCTCAATACCCGGCAGTCGGACCTGGCCGTCGACCCGCGGCTGACGCAGGTCCATGGCTCTGTGATCGGGTACGGTCTGCCTGACCTCTGTACCCTCCGGGCCGAGACGACCGATGAGCGCGAGAACCTGACGCAGGTCCTGCAGCAGATCATCGAGCGCTTTGAGCCGCGTCTCACCGATGTCCGGGTCTCGATCAAGAGCGGTGCGGATCCAAAGGATCGCTCCATCAACTTCCATATCGAAGGCAAACTGAGCGTCGACCCGGCCCCCGAGATGGCCTTCGACACCGAACTTCGGCTCGCCACCGGCGAGTTCCGCCCCGGCGCGGATATCAAGTAGGCCCTCGCCACTGATCTTTCCGCTCCGGCTATCCACGCCGCTTTCAGGCGAATGCGCTTCCCCCGCCGCGCGGCCGTCGGGTAGGATGCTAGGGGCCAGAATCATGGGAATACGCTTTATTGGAATTCGCTCCCGAATTCTCTTGACAGTGTGTGTGTGTTTGTGTGTAGTCTCACATGGTGACGCATTCCTTAGAAGAACGATAGCGTCTGCTTTCACGACAACTCCCTTTCGATCAGGACGTGTATTGCGACGGGATTGTTGCAATGCAACTGCATCTATGTGAATACTGGCAACGGAACCTGCACCGGCTTGTGCGGCAACGGGATACAACAATGCAACTCCGTTCCCGTCTACTGCCTCTATTCTAATGGCCCTGGGTGCTCTTAAATCCCACGTTTGGCGTCAACAATGGTTCCACTCGTAGTGATGATCCTTTGTCTGGGCCAAGAAGAGGATTTGGAGACGCTGCTGCGCTGGCACCAGTCCACCATCGAAGCGATCCGCAGCATTCGATGTGAGGTCGAGGTGCGCTGGACGCATCCTGGAGTTCCTGGCCGGCGCGAGGGTCCTGACTCAGACCCGCTCCGCGGCCGGTACGCGCGAGATGGGGATCGGGTCCGAATGGACCGGTTTCGTGAATTCTCGACTGATTGTTGGATATACAAAGATGGGAAGTGTTACTCGTTCACACACCCTATGGGGCAGTCCATAGGCATACTGTCGCAAGACCGTTGTATTGGATTTGTAAACGTTGAGTCCTACATGGGAATAGTTCTTGATTATCCATTGAGGGAGTCTTTTCATCGTCTCCCGGGCCTGCTACGCTTGGCCAAGCCGCTCCGTAGCGTGCAGGTAAAGGGGGACCTCGTGGAAATCGACGCGGACTTTCCCGTTCCCGACCATCCGGCCGTGTGGAAGTCGCGGTTCACGCTAGATAAGAGTCTGGGCTGTATGGTTGTGGAAGTGGCGAATACCAGCGGCAATGGCGGGCGTGCGTTTCGGATTAAGGAGTTCGAGGAGTTCGCGGACGGCATCCGCTTTCCCACGCGCATGGAGGCGACACTGGAAAAGGATGGTATGCCCATAACGATCATGACCATGCGCCTGAGCCGGATCCGGATCAACGAGCCAATTCCAGAGGCGGAGTTTACCCTGAGTTTGCCGCACGGGACCGAAGTTCTTGACTCAACTCGCAAGAAGAAGTACAAGGTGAACTCGCGTGGCGAGCGCATCTCCGAAGAGACGGATTTGGTCAGTGGCACCTTTCGGACAGCGCAAGAACAAGAGGGCCGACCGGCGGTCGGGGGGCCATCGGAAGTTGAGCCGGGGGATGCCGTCTGGATGAAGTGGGGAGCCGCCTTCGCGCTGCTGCTACTGGTGACGGCCCTGGTCTGGCGGCGTTGGCGCGGCTGACGTGAGGGACGATGATGATGGCAGCAGCCCGGCGGATATGGCTCGTGGGCGGTCTCCTGCTGGCCCTTGGCGTCGCCTGTCAGGAGGCGACGCCGCGCCACGGGGCCAATGGAACGGCGCCGGCCGGCTCACCACTTCTCGTCTGCCCCACGGAAGTTCTCCTGGGAGAGAAGACCATCGGCGACCATGTCGATGGCGTCTTCGTCGTGGCCAACCAGGGCGAGGGCCCCTTGGAAGTGCAGCAGTTCCGCAAGACCTGCAACTGCGGCCAAGTCGAAGTGGAGGAAGGCGGGACCTTCTATCCGGCGGACCGCGTGATGGTGCCCGCTGGACAGAGCCGGCGGCTGCGCATGCGCCTGGCCGTGGTCGGGCACGCGGGTGGCCAGAGCCGGCAACGCCTCGAGTTCGCGACGAACGATCCCAAGCAACCGCAGGTGGCTGTGGAGTTCCTCGTTGAGCGCGTGCTGGGCACGGTATCGGCCACGCCGGACCGCTGGACCTTTGGCAAGGTACTCCAAGGAACGCCTTTGAGCGCGACTTTTGAAGTTCGCGATCCCGCGGAGTTCCCGCGCAAGGTTGACAAGATCGAGGCGAGCCATCCCCAAATCTCGGTCACGCGCAGCGAGGTCGCAGGTGACCTCAAGCGCTCGGCCGCGGGCGTCCCCATCCTGCGCCTGGAGGTAAGCGTCGACACAACGAAAACGGGACCGATTGACGGGGCGGTGTTGGTTCGCGTTCCGGACGAAGGCCGGCAGCCACTGCAGATCGTTGTCGAGGGTTGGGTGGTGCCTGCCGTCCGTCCCTTGCCAGGGGAATTGTTCTTGCCACGCCGCACGACCAACGGAAAACTGTATACGGTGGAAGTCTATCTGGAGACCTTCGCCGGGAAGATCGAAGAGATCACCATCAAGTCCACTCCGGCCGGCGTGACGGTGCGGCTGCCCGAGTCGTTGGAAGGGGCAGCGACGTTGACCGTGACGCTCGATCCGGACTCATTCGCCACCACCGCAGCGGAGGCCGACCGGACGGTACGGCTCGCGGCTCGAGTGGCCGATGTCTGGCATGAATTGGCGATTCCCCTGACGCACGTACCGTGAGGGCCCAAGCCATGGCCAAGCGTGGCGGCGCGACACTGGTCGACACCCTGATCGTGTGCGGCATCGTGGGGTCCCTGCTCGCTTTGGCGTTACCTGCGCTGCAGCGGGCGCGCGGGGCGGCGGACCGCACTGCTTGCCAAAACCAGATGCGGCAAATCGGTCAGGCCCTGCACATGTACCACAATGATTACGGCCGGCTTGGAAACGGCGGAGGGTTCCGACCGGAAAGTGCGAACCGACACCTCAGTTGGCTAGCCACTTTGTTGCCTTACATTGAGGAGAATGCGCTCTATCACCGGGCCAAGCAGACCGCGCAGGCGGCTGAGAACGTGCAGGACCTGCTCCAGCACCAGGGCATGCAGACCGTGGTCCGACTTTACGTTTGCCCCACGGACGCGCGCCTGCGGGCAGTCCACACGGACGCATGGGGCACAACGGCGGCACTGGTGTCCTATATCGGATCGCGCGGCGTGGTCGGCAGCGACATGCGGGCACTAAGCGGCGCCATTCCCGGCGTGAAACTCGAAGAAGTGATCGACGGGGCGAGCACGACCATCGCCATGGGGGAGCGGCCGCCGCCCGACAGCTTCCAGGCGGGCTGGTGGTATCCAAACATCAACTACCATCATGTAGGGTTTCGCGGCCCACACCTCAGCCTCTTTGTGGGGGAAACGTCCATGTTCCTGGGCGGAGGCGGCATCGACTGCCGGGTCACGCTCCGCGCCACGGGCCCCGGGCGGACGAGCAACCCTTGCGATCGCTTCCATTTCTGGAGCTTGCACGGCGGCGGCAGCAACTTCCTCTTCGTGGATGGCTCGGTCCGCTTCCTGTCCTACAGTGCCGACCCGATTCTGCCGGCCCTCATCAGCATCAACGGCGGCGAGCCCGTCACCGTGCCGGACTGACGGCCGCCCATCACGTCCCGACGCGTTTGCAGGCAAAAGCGCTTGCCTAGCCGCGCGGCCGTCCGGTAACATGCAGGGAGCCAGAGTCGTGGAAACACCATTTCTCGGATTTCACTCCCGAGTTCTCTTGACAGTGTGTGTGTGTGTGTGTGTACTGTGCGCGATGGGAGGGATGCCTGTGACCGGGACGGATTCCTTTGAAAGAGCTTGTACTTTGGAGGACTGAGCGATGAACCGACTTCTCGGCCTGCTCGTGATTGTCAGGACACCTTTCCAGTTTCGGCACATGAGTGCAAATGGATTAATTGCGAAGGAGTTTTGTCGCACCCCGGCCATCCCCAATGCAATCAATTCGCAGATTCGCGGTGTCGCTTGAAAAGCCCCTTGGAAGTCCATACTTGCGTAACGTCCGCCGCGCAGCTCAACTGCCTCCAGGTTCCTGGTTCAGGGCCTACATTTTGCCATGGGCATTGTATCGACGACATGACTTCATGCGGCGGCTGGCCGCCGGAATGCACGGGGACTACAGGTCAGTGAGGAGGTTCCCGTGCCGCATACAGTGCTACTTTTCGCTCTTTTGACGGGCAACCTAGTTGCCGAGGACCTGGAGAAGCTGCTGCGCTGGCATCGATCGACCCGCGAGGCCATCCACAGCATCTCCTGTGATCTAGGCGTGGTGTGGACCTACCCGGAGCAACCCACGCAACAACCCGAATCGCGGTCAGGTTCGTACCGTCGACAAGGCGAGTTGGTAAAAGTAACCGAGAACGTCGGCTTCGAAGCGACCTCTCGCTTACATCGCGGCGGTAAGTGTGTTGCGATGTCGCGCACGCCATCCTCTGTCGGAATGAGCATTTCGTCGATCAAGGATTGCATCAGCTTCTTTCACATCGAACGGTTTGCCGGCCTGATTGTGACTTACCCAATGGCTCTCGAGTATTACCCGCTCGAAGAGCTGGTCCGACAAGCACGACGAACGCCGCGAGTGCGCGAACGGGGCGAGTTAGTCGACCTTGAACTTCAACTGCCCGACCGCGACAGAGAAGGCGTCGTCTGGACCACGACAGTCACCCTTGACAAGAGTCTAGGCTGCATGATCGTTCAGGTCGTGGACGAATGCTCGCACTCCAAACCGTACCAACGCATCCGGCGCATGTCTGACTTCGAGGAGTTTCCGGATGGCGTGCACTTTCCCAGACGTCTGGAAGGCAGGAGTGTGGTGGAAGGCAAAGTTCAGACGGTCATGACGACGCGCATCACGAATCTGAAAATCAACGAGACCATCCCAGCCAGAGAGTTTGCGCTCGACATCCCTCATGGCGTTTGGGTGTTTGACAACCTGCGGATGACCAAGTATCAGATCGATGCCCAGGGCAACCGCATCTCTGAAGAAATGCCTTACCAGAAAGTGACCACCGTGATGACCACGGAGGAAAAGGCGCGCGTTCGGACTGGCCCGAATGCGCCGACCGTGGAGGAGCCGACGGGCTTCTGGCCGTTCGCCTGGTACGGTTCAGCGCTTGTCATGGTGGTGCTCGTGCTGGCTTGGGTCTGCCAGCGGGCTCGCGCTTAGGTGAGGTGGCTCGTGAGCTTGACCCGCTCCCTAGGACTGGCATTCGGGGCGCTGGCCATGGCCAGCAGCACGGGGTGTGGGCACTCGGAATACAAAAAAAAGACCGCCACTCCCACGGCAATGGGAACGCCCGTCCTGGTCGTTCCCACCGAGATCAAGCTTGGTGAGCGGGAACGGGGCGACCAGGTCACGGGCCAGGTGGAACTGCGGAACGAGGGGACGGCCCCACTGGAGGTTGGGCCCTTTTACAAGACTTGCAGTTGTGGGGCGGTCGAAGAGGAAGCGAATGGCGTCTTCGCGCCGGTCGAGCGCGTGACGGTTCCGCCTGGCGGCAGCCGCCGCTTGCGGATGAAGCTAGCCGTCGACGGGCACGCCGGCCAGGCGATGCGGCAGCGGTTGAGCTTCGCAACGAACGACCCCAAGCAGCCGCAGGCTGCCGTCGATTTCCTGGTGGAACGCATCTTGGGCACGGTGGCCGTGAGCCCTGAGCGGGTGCTCTTCGGTCGGGTTCTGGTGGGCACGCCGCTGACGCAGACGATTGACGTCTACGATCCGATGGAGTTTCCCCGGTCGCTCGACAAGCTGGACGTCACCCACTCGGCCATTCAGGTGCGCCGGGACGAGACGCCGCCGCCAGAGGAAGCCTCGAAGGCGGGCCGCTGGGTCATGCGGCTTGTGGTGACGGTCGATACCTCACGACCACAGGCGGTGAGCGGCACGATCCGCATTTCCGTGCCGGGCCAGGGCAAGTTCCCCTTGGAGATCCCGGTGGCTGGTGACGTGGTGGCGGCCGTCACGAGCTTGCCGCGGGACGTGATCCTGCCGCGCCGCACCTCGGCGGGCATGCTGTACCAGTTGACGGTGCGCCTAAGCACCTTTGCGGGTATGATCGAAAGCCTGGAGGTGACATCGGCCCCGCCGGGCGTGAAGGTAGAACTGCCCACAGCGATATCGCCGGAAGCGGTCGTGGCGATCACCCTGGATCCCGCGGCGTTTCCCACGCAGGCACCGGAGCCGGAACGAACGATCCGAATGGCGGTTCGAGTGGATGGCGTCGTTCACGAAGTGCTGATCCCGGTTCTCCACGTTCCCTGAGGTGCGACATGGTCCGCGAGCGCCAGGGCGTGACGTTGCTGGAAGTGCTGGTGGTCATCAGCATTCTGGTCTTCTTGGTCATGCTCTCCTTGCCAGCTATCCAGCGCGTACGGGGTGCCGCGGATCGGGTGGCTTGTGAGAACCATTTGCGTCAGATCGGCACGGCCCTGCATCTCTATCACCACGACTACGGCAGCTTTCCGCCCGGCCGGCGGTCGGAACCCCATGCCCGGTATCTGAGCTGGATGGTCCTGCTCTTGCCTTACATTGAACAGAAGCCGCTCTACGACCAGTCGGCCCAAGCTTACAGCCAATCAAGTTATGTCTACGCCAATCCGCCTCACATCGGGCTTGCAACCGTGATTCGGCTATACGTCTGCCCAACCGACAGTCGGCTGCTGGCCGCACGAACCGACGAGTGGGGCACGACCGCGGCCTTCACGTCGTATGTCGGCGCGGCTGGCGGCACCTACCGATACGACGGAGTCATGCCATCCCGGCCCCGCTCCTATCGAGGGGCCTTTCCGAGCGCCAGCCTGGCCGATGTACTCGACGGGACCAGTAACACCCTTTGCGTGGGCGAGCGGCCGCCGCCCGATTCCGGCCAGGGCGGTTGGTGGTATCCTGCGGCGCTCTATCATTCACCAGGCCATCGCGGCCCTAACGGGTACTTGATATTGGGCGACATCATACCCTATTTGCCTTCTGATCCCCAGTGCGGTCCAACCTGGCGCGCCACGGGCCCCGGCCGGACGAGCAATCCTTGCGATCGCTTCCATTTCTGGAGCTTGCACGGCGGCGGCAGCAACTTCCTCTTCGTGGATGGCTCGGTCCGCTTCCTGTCCTACAGTGCCGACCCGATTCTGCCGGCCCTCATTAGCATCAACGGCGGCGAGCCCGTCACCGTGCCGGACTGACGTCTTGCCGCTGAGCAGGACCTACCATTCGGCCTTGAGTTCCCGCACCTGCTCATGCAGGTTCAGGGTCCGGCGGAGCAGCTTGGTGTAGTGCGAGTTGCCGTTGCGGCGGTCGACGGCCGCGCTCTGCTTCCGCGCACGGTCGAGAAGCCAAGCATGAACCTGGCCGAGGTCGCCCCGGCCGCGCCGCTGAGCGACAGGGAAGTGGGCGGGCAGTTTCAGACGCAACTCGCTGACGCCCGCCCGCAGCAACTCCTGCGTGCAGAAGGCGGCGGCCCGCCGAGACGGGAGGCCAGGGAGGGGGGCGCCCGGGGGGGGGGCCTGGGGCAGTTGCGGGGCCCGGGGTTTACCCGCCTCGGGGGGGCGGGCCGCCAATGTCAGGAACACCATGTGCTCGGCAACCTGGCCCAGGAAGTTCGGGTTGTTGCGAATGAGCCGATAGCCCCGCCTATGGCAGTCGATCGCCTCGGCATCTTTCTTCAGGGCAAAGTAGGGGTAGAGCAGGTTGGCGTATGTGCGGTGGGGCACTTCAGCGCAGCGGAGACGCCCACGCAGGATCGGCCCGGCGATTTCGATGGCTCGGCGATACTGCCCCAGGTGCTGGGCGAACTCCACCTGGGCGGCGACGCAGCAGGCCTCGCAGTCAGTCAGTTCGTTGGAACTCAGACGGTTCGCTGCTCGCAAGCAACGCTCGGCTTCCTTTAGCTCCCCGAAGGCATAGGCACACTGGGACCGGGCCTGCCAGTAGCCTTTCAAGTTGACTCCATAGGCACGGAAGCGTTGCTTCATGTCCGCCGCCATTTCCTCCACCTGAGCCCGGGGAATGGACGGCTGGTAGGCCGCCGCTGGCAGAATCCACTTGTACTTCCAGAGGAGCATGCCATTGACGCTGTTGGTGCGGTCGGCATGGCTCAAGCACCAACTGAAGGCGACCAGCGAGACCTGGGGATCACCGCTGAAGGTGGCCGCGTCGATCAACTCCATTCGCGTGTCGAAGGCCAGATCGTCGTCGCCGAGGGTGTCGGCAAGCTGAACGGCTCGTGCCAATAGCTCCACTTTTTGCGGGCCATACTCCATCTGGCTGGCGGCGGACCACAGTTTGTAAACGTCCACCGCCGATCTCTTCTTGGCCATCACGTTCTCCTTCTGGCGGCGCGACGCTTCCAGGCCCGCCATTGCTGCTCAAAGGTCTGCCATACGTCGGCGTAGTAGGTGTTGCCATTGCGCCGGTCGAAGGCTCGGGTCAGGACGTGCAAGTCCCGGCGGATGGGTTCGATCAACTCCGCGGCGGGATAGAGACCGTCAGGCCGATGGTGCGGCAGGTGGGCGGGCAGACTCAGACGCAAGGGCCGCTTGCCGCGCTGCTCCTCCCATTCCGCAAGGAGCACGAGGACGCCCCGCAGGAAGCGGAGCTTGGAACTGCCGGGTGCCAGGGTCAACCCGGTGCCGATCCGGACCTTGAGCAGTCGCAAGGCGGCATCGAACTGCTGGTCGAGAGCGAAGAAGGCGAGGACATTGCCAGCCAGGTCGAAATGACGTGGCTCACGCCGCAAGAGGGCAGGCATGCGGGCGGCCAGGGTTCGGGCCAGTTCCAAGTCGCCACGCAGGGCCACGGGCAGAACGAGCTCACCGAAGGCGCAGGTCAGGCTGTGCGGGTCGGTCTCGCACCCGTTCAAGTGGGACTGGGCGGCTTGGAGAGCACGGCTCAGTTGCCCCTTGAAGAGGAAGTAAGAGACCAGAAAGATGCTCTCAATCGATTCATGGTCGCTCCAGAAGTCGATGCGGGCCCGGCGCCACTTGGCATGCGACAGGGTGGCGAGGGCCACATCACCCAGTTCCAGGGCACAGGCGCGCTGCAGGACGTACACCGAGCGAAGGGAGATGCCATAAGCCTGGTACCGGCGTGTGATGTCGGCGAGCAGTTCATGGACCTGGTCCCGAGTGATCTCCAGCAATTCGGCCGCCTCGAAAATGACCCACCGATACTGGAACAGGACATCTTCAAGAGGAAAGCGGTCCGGCTCGGCATCGGCCCGGGCCAAGCACCAGGCGTAGTTCACGAGCATTTCCCGCCCTGCCCCGCACATCAGCCCGGCGGACAGCACTTCGTTTCGAATCAGGAATCCCAGGTCGGTGTCGCCCTCGGCATCGGCATGCCGTGCCGCTTCGAGCAGCGTCGCTAGCTTGGCCGCGGAATCCTCCATAACCAACGCTTCATAGAAGAGCTGCTGGGCCGCGCTGGCCTTTGGGCGCCTAGCCATCGGCCGCCTCTCCGTCCAAGGCCCGCTCCACTAGCGTCAACGTGCAGTGGGTGAGGAGCTTCAGTTCCTTGCCGCTGAGGGGGTGATGCCCCAGGAGCAAGGCCTGGGCGTAGAGCATCTCGACCGCGGCGCGGAGCAGCCGCTTATCCGTGGCCGTCAGAAGCCGCCGCACCAAAGCGTTCTCGGCGTTGAAGACAAGCTGAGCGGCCACGCTGCCCCGCTGCCGGGCCGAGCGGCTCAGGTTTTCAAGCACACCCGACCACATGGCGTCGGCCAACTCCTGCGACTGCTCCACCGAGCGGAGGAAGCGCCCCTCCCCACTGGTGCTGTAGAGGGCCGGCACGTCGGCCGGCTGGAACGAGCGCAAGTCCGCCTGGCAACGGAAGGACTTGAGGGCTCGGTCGGCCACTTCGAGCAGGAGCGCGGCCGCATCAAGCACCGCGGCGTCCGGCTCGGCGAACTCCTGCGCCAGGTCGGCC
>CALLZJ010000126.1 GCA_937858435.1 uncultured bacterium | reverse complement strand
CGCCCCGCTTCTGGCTCAAGGGCGGGCGGCGGATCTGCCAGTCGTAAAACGCCTGGTCCAGGCTCAGGCAGTGCGGCCGCCAGTAATGCTCGGCATACAGGCTCCGCATCGCCGGATGGTCGGCGGGCGTGACGGGTCGGATTGTGATCGTGCCATCCATGGCGCGTAACTCCGGGGCCGGGGGCGCACTCCGGCCCGGAAGTGATACCCCAGATCGCCCGGTTGCGTCAATCCCGAGCCGGCTCCGCATCCCGCCCATGCCGGCAGCCTCCGGTCCCGCCTGCGTAGAATGGACGAAGATGCCCCACACCGGAGATGGAGCCCATGGACCGGCTACGCGATCCCGCTCTGGTGCGCCAGGAGCGTGAACTGATCTGGGTCCTCCTTCTGACAGCCCTCTTCGAGGTGATCACGCTCGTTTTTCGCGTGGGTCTGGACCTGCAGTCGACCCGAGACACCCCGTTCCTCAAGCCCTACACCTTGGGCCTGCGCATCCACCATGGCTACATCGGGGCGTTGCTCGTTCTCTGGGGCTGGTTCATGGCCCGGGACTGGCTGAGCCGCTGGTGCCGGCGGGTGGGGCTGGCTCTCATCCTGTCGGATTTGATCCATCACTTCGTCGTGCTGTGGCCCTGGACGGGCAGCCCGCACTTCGATCTCTTCTATCCGTGAAGTTTCCGGTCTATAATCGAAGCGGACGTTTCTCCTCGGGAGCCTGGTCGTGACCCACCCCATGGCGCGGGGCCAAGCGATTCGCCTGGGCGTACTCGTGCTGGCCGCCTTGTTCCTTGCCGCCGTCGCCCTCTTTGCCGTGGGTGATCGGCAGCGGCTCTGGCATTCCCAGGTTCTCATCACCGTCCGGATGCCGACGGCGGGGGGCGTCGAGGCCGGCACCCGCGTCCGCGTTCAGGGGGTCAACGCCGGCCAGGTCGAACGGCTGGAATTGCCTGCCAACGGCGGGGCCGACGTGCTCTTGCGTTTGCGGATCGACAGCGAGTTTGTGCGGCTGCTCCATGCCGACGCCATCGCCGAGGTGCAAACCGAGGGGCTGCTCGGGGGCAAGGTCGTCGAGATCCTGCGGGGCCAGCCCAGCGCGGGGCCACTCGGGCCCGATCGAATCATCGCCGGCCGCGCCGACAGCTTGATGCAAGACCTCCGCCGCCTGGCAGGCCGAAGCCAGGAAGTCATCGACGAAGTTCACGGCGTGGCCCAGCAGACCCGGCGGCTAACGAATCAAAGCGAACAGCTCATCGACGACCTGACGATGTTGACCAAGACCACGTCGGCCGCCCTCGCCGCCGCTCAGGGACTGCTCCAGGACCTGCGTGAAGGCCAGGGACCGATGGGTCGCGAGGTCATGGGCACGCTGCAGCAGCTTCAGATCACTAGCCTGGCCCTGACCCAGAGTCTGGAAGGCCTGCGGAACCTGCCCTTGCTCGGCAAGTACTGGGATACGCCCAGCTCCCTGGCGGCCGTCCGCCTGCTGGTCCGCCCCAACTTCCATCGCAGCGCTGTGACTTTCCGCGAGGAAGAGCTGTTCGCGCCGGGCCAGGCTCTGTTCCTCCCCGGCGGGCTCAAGAAGCTCGACGCCTGGGCCACGCAGGAACTGCCCCGCCTGCCCGCCAAGGGAAGCGAGATCGTTATCGTGGCCTACCAGAATGCCGCCGTCGATCCGCGGGTTGCCGACGTGCTCTCGCAGCGGCAGGCGGAAGCCGTGCGTACCTACCTCATCGATCATCACAAGATCGATCGGCTGGGCTGGATCACCAGCCGATCGGTCCAGGCGCTGGGCATGGGTGTCCGTCCGGCACCCGGCGAGCCGCCCCTGTCGGCTCCGCCTGCCGCCCGGATCGAGTTGATCGTCTTCATGCCGCCAGGAGGCTAGTGCGTGGCAGCCGCCCTCAACGTCGATGCCCGCCTGGGGCTGCTCTACGCCTTCGCCAGTCTCCAGCACCCACGGCTGGGGCTTTCGATGGAGGGCTTCCGTCGGCGGTTGGAAGGGATGCATGCCCGAGCCCGCCCCACGCTGCCAAGCTGGTCGGCGTTTCTCGCCCAGGTCCACGTCCTCGACGCCTATGTCGCCGCCGCCTGCCTGGAGAACCAGACGGCCGGCTGGGAGTGCCTGTTCCGCGCGCCGGCCGGCCGAGTCGACCGTCTGCTCATCGATGCCCTCCGGCAACGGGCCGCTCGCTGCTTCCCGCTCGACGTCGTGCGGCAGGATGAGAGCGTCGCCGACTTCTGGGGCCATCTGCTTGTGGCGCCTCGGGAGGGTAGCGTTCCCATCCTCCAGCGTTACGACGGCTTACGCCCGCTGGTCCCATGGCTGATCCGCGTCTTCCACAATCGGCTGATCTCGCAGTTGCGGTCGCCCCATCAGCGGGTCGAAGCCCTGGCCGAGGACGACGGGCTGTCCGAACCGCCGGAAGAGACCCCCAGTGCCAGCCGCTGGGAGGAGACGTTTTGCGAAGCCGCGCGGGCCTGGCTGGCCGATCTACCCGACGATTCTCTGCTGCTGCTCGGGCTCCTCTGGCGCTGCCGGCTCAGCCAGCGCGAGGTAGCGGGGTTGTTCAAGGTGCATGAAGGGACCATTTCCCGCCAGATCAGCAAGCTCCGCGATCAGGCCCTGGATCGGCTCGAAGCCCAGATGCGGTCGGCTGGTTGGACCGGCGACGACGTCCAGGCCTACATCCTCCGCGAGATGCAGAGCGTGCTCCTGGATGAAGCCCGGCTCGCCCTGCCGGAGTTGGCTCGTCTGTGCCAGCGGCGCGGCCTGATCGTGCCCGGCCTGGCGTCGCCGAACGGTGCCGGCACGCCAGACCGCGCTTAATCTACCGACTCACCTCCCCCGGCCCGCCAACCTACCGAGGCGGCGGGACGGCTTCTCGAATCTGGGCGCCGTGCTCCTCGCTCAGGAGCAAGATGGCAAAGCGTTCCGGGGCGGCCTGGTCGGGAGCACTCACCGTCGCATAGTCGAACCGGCCGCGGTGGTCGGTGTAGCCGTCCTTGTGGAACTTCACGGTCCCGTTCTGCAGCCGGGCATAGGTCTTGACGTAGACCTTGGGCAGCGGTCGGCCGTCCGGGCCCGTCACTCGTACTTGGCCGAAGTTCTCGCTCATCTGAATCGCCAGGGCACTGGAGTAGTAGGGGAGCGAACGAGCCTTGCCCGCCGCGGTCACCTCCACCAGCACGTTGCGGCGGATCAGCTCTTCGGGCAGCGGCAGGTTGAGCCGATCCTGGCCCGCCGGCAGCTTCACCGTCTGGGTGCGATTGGGCCGAATCGCCCGGAACTGCTCGCCTCCTTGCTGCACGAAGGGATTCTGGCTGAAGAGCAACTCGACGTCCATGAGATAGAAGTTGACGTCGACGGCCTCTAGGTTCTGCCAGGTCAAGGCCACGACCCTGCCCTCCAGGGCGAAGTCGAAGCTCGGCTCCTGGGCCGCCCGCTCTCCCTGCCGCTGGTCCGGCCGGGTCGGATCGACGGCCGCCACGGCCTTGCCCTCGATCTCGTCGAGTTGTTGCACGACGGCGGCGAAGGCGAGACGCCACCGCTCGACCGGATGATCCAGATGGGGCGCGGCCCAGGACCGAGCCCGCGTCGGCTCCGCGGTGAACAGGGCCAGATAGGCGGCACAGTAGTCGTACTGCATCCGCTCCACGATCCGCTCCTTGGAGACCTGGCTGAAGGCGGCCTGGGCTTCGTCGATGCGGTCCTGCAGCAGCAAATAATAGACCAGAGCCAGCCGATCGGTGTCGCCGATCTGGGGCTGGTAGCTGAGCTGCTTCAGGAACTGGTGATACTGGGCGTGTAGGACGGCATTCACGATCTGCCGCCGCTTGCCCAGGCTGTGGGCCCGAGCATTGACAAGTGGCCGATATTCCAGGTGTTCGTACTCATGGCGGTCGACGGTGTCGAGCACCAGGAGCGGTGAGCGGATCGGCCCGCCGCACAGCAGCGCGATCTGCGGATGATGTTGCAAGAACTGCTGAATGGCGGCCGGGTCGTTGTGGAAGAGGCCATAGGACCAGAGCGTGGGATGATAGACATGCCGCGCGGCCAGCAGTTCCAGCGTGCGGACGAAGAAGGCCTTGTCCTTCATCCGCCAGGCGATCTGATCGAGGTCGAGGGCATGAACGTTCTCGCGCTGGAGGAAGGCGAGGACCTGCTCGGGGGTGCCATCCTGGGAGACATAGCCCCAGGACTCGGTATCCTGCTTGCTCGGGGTGGCCACGACGTTGAACGAAAAGGAGCTGGCGCTGGCCACGAGCTGTTCGTTCTTGGCGACGTGGACCGGGAAGTGAGCAAACTGGCCTGGCTCGGGGAAGTAGAAGTGGAAGTCCAGGAGTTGGGTGCGATAGGGCTCCAGGTCCACGAGCACGGAGCGGGTCGCCTGGCCGCCCACGAGCGGCAGCGCGCCGACGGGAATCTGGAAGAGCACGGCCAGCTTCTGCCGGGCCGGCGTGGGGTTGGTCACCACGACCTGGCAGCCGTAGACGACGTGGGTTAGGAACTCGTCGGTCACGAAGCGGTCGACGCGCTCACCGTCCACCTGGCGATAGCGATCGTCCTGGCGGAAGAAGTGCTGGCTGACGAGGATGGGGACGGCGCCGTCGACGAAGGTGGCTGGCTTGACTTCCTCATGGAAGACGATGGCGTGGCCCGCGGCGGTCCAGGTCATCCGCGGTCCGTCGAACTGAATTTCGGGAGCGGGGGCGGTGAAGGGGAGATCGAGCACGGCCAGGGCACACATGGCCTCGGCGAAGCTGCGGGCCGCCTGCGGCAGTTGGGTGCTATGGGCCGGCTGGCCAGCGGCGAGCTTGGCATATTCGGTCCAGAAGGGGCTGGTCGGGATGAGATCGTAGACCTGCTCCTGGATGGGCCGCTGATGGTAGTTGTTCTCGGCCCACTCGCGCGTCACCTCGACGGGCAGGTAGAGCGGGGTGGGGGCAGCGGCACCTGCAACAATGCTTCGACTGTAATCGAAGTTGCGTCGGCTCTCATTCGCGTCACGAATACGCGCACCGAACTGCAAGTCGCCGCCGCCCCCAGCGCCACCGCCACTCGGGGCAGCCGCTGATTCAGGAACGGGGGGCGCGGGGACGCGATTGGGCGCATCCGCCTCCTTCTTGTCCCCCGAGTCCTTGCGTTCTTGCTCGGCCGGCGCCCGGAGCTTGGCGACTTCTTCAAGCCGGCGCACGCCGAGGGCATCGTCGGCATCGAGCGAACTGGTGGCCACGGCGGCACCGAACAGGAACTGCTCGCGGTTCAGATCGCGGGGCTGCAAGCGCCAGAGGTCCAGGAGATGGCGCGCGGTCGCCTCGGCTTCTCCGGGAAGACGCTGGGCCAGGAGGACGCGCTCGAAGGCATTGAGCCGACCGTGACGCCACGGCTCGACGTAGTCCTTCAGGTCTTCCTCGAGCAGCCAGCGATCCACGAAGGTCTTGTCCTTCTTGTTGGCCAGATAGGGCCGAACCACGCGCTGGAAGAACTCCGGATCCTTCTTGTACAGGAAGAAGTTCAGTTCATGGCAGGCGTGCTTGGAGTAGAGGGCGCGCTGCTCTTCCGGCTTCAGGGTCGGCCAACGGGTGATGAAGGAGAACTCGGCAAAGCGTGGGTCCTTCAGCAGCGTGGCATAGAGGCCATAGACCCGGTCGAGACTGGCGTAGGCCTGGAACCGGCTGCCGACCGCGTCTTCGAGGACGAACGACTGGCGGGGCTGCAGCACGGTGACCTGCTTTTGCTGGGTGAAATGGCCAGCGGGAGCGAGCCCCTTGGCCAGCCGCAAGTCGAGGTTGCGGGTCGGCGTTTCCGGCAGCGTCAGCGTGCGGTAGGTCGTGTGGAGCGGGTCGACCGCCACGACGTGGATCTGGCTCTGGCGGCCCAGCTTGTCGCGGGGCACCTTGATCTCGCCGGAGTCATTGGGCACGAGGTTGAGCAGCACGCCGGCCGCGTCGCCCAGGAAGTCGATGTTGGGTGAACCTTCAGGCCCGACGGGGCCCGTCACCATCCAGGAGCGTCCGAGTTGGTCCATCTCAGGGGACTCGGCTCGCATCCGCATCGAAGGGGCTTCTGCGGAGCCCACGCCGAACCCTTGCCCCCTGCCCGTCAGTTGCTCGCCGGTGAACGTGTTCCGCTTGGCCCAGGGGTTGAGCAGCAGGGCGGGTCGATCGAGCATGTTGCCGGGATGCTTGGGCGCCAGGCGGCGATCGAGGACGTAGCGGTACTCGTCGCCGATGTTGCGGCCCGTGATGTAGGAGACCGAGGCGACGGCAGGCACGGTCCCCGTCAGTCCCGGCAGGTCGCCGATCTGAAGACGCGCAAAGGGTGGGAACTCCGGGACATACCGGGTGGCGAAGAGATGGACGCGGGCAAAGGGTGAAACGTCGCGCAGCCGGATCGTCAGGTGCTGGGCGTCGCTGTCGAGGCTGGCGATAGTGACCGGCTTGAGGCGCGGCAGTTCGAGAGAACGCTTGGCCCCGAGGGCATGGCTGGCCTGGACCGGCCCCGCCGTGATCCGCACGAGGATGCGCGTCCCCTGCCCCGGGCCGGCCTGCTTGAGCCAGAGCAGGTAGTCGCCGGGCGCCAAGTCGCGCAGTTCCAGCAGCCCGTTCGCCAGGGCCAGCTTGTCGAAGTGATCGGTTCGAATGACGTCGCGCTCCACCTCGAACAGAGCCAGCTCGGCGCGGTTTGGAGCGGTCGAGGAGGACAAGTAGGGCACAGTGACCGCGGTTCCGGCCACGGCATGGATCGTCGCCGGGTAGAGGCAGAGGTCGCGCGGCAGCCGCCAGTCGCGCCACAGATCGCCGGGCGTCTTCAGCCGCACCGATTCGATCTCAACCAGCGGGCCCAGCACGATCCGGCCCTTGGCGTCCGACTTGAGCGTGACCGAAATGGGCTCGCGGAAGAGGCGATGCTTGAGCGCTACGGTGACGGGGAGATCGCCGCGAATCTCGCCGGTTCGGCCGAGCGACTCCAGCACGTAATCCGAGCCGAAGCGGGCCAGATGGAAGTCCATGACCGCGTTCTTCTGATCGATGCCGTTGATCTGAAACTCCGCGCTGGCGGCGACGTCGACCGGTTTGCCCAGGCTGTGGCTTTGGACTTGGGCCCGGAGTTCCACGGTGAGCCGGGCCAGCCGGGCCGGCACGCGAAACTCGTAGATCGATTCGCGATCGTCGAAGAGCTTGAAGTCGGCCACGCCGTCCTGGTCGACGGCCAGCAGGCGCAGGGGGACCTTTTCGAGTTCCTTGAGAGACACGGGTATGTCACCGAGGCGGAGCGTGGGCCGCACGACGATGGCGGCCAGCCGCTGCGGCAGGAGGGCCTCGCGGTCGACGTAGATGCCGGCCGCCAGTTGGTAAGCTTCCGCTTTGTGGTCGAGACTGTCGAGACAGGCGAAGGCGTCGGTGGCCAGGACGATGGGCTGCGTGCTCGGGCTGGTGCTGAACGGAACGACGATGTGGCCGTCGGCATCGGCGGGGGACTCGCGGCCGCCCGGCCCGAGTCGGGGGGTGGGCCCGGGGCGGGGCGCCTCGTCGGCGACCCCCACGACCACGCCCGCCCGCGGGGTCTGCACCAGCGGGCGCAGCCGGCCCTTGCGAATGACGGCCCGACTGCTCATGCCGCCGCCGATGAAGTCGACGACGTAGACCCCGGGCTTGTTGAGCATGGGGAAGTCGAACTTGCGAGCGATCCGGCGCTGGGGCGCATCGGTGTAATTGGTGGTCGTTTGATTGTGAGCCACCAGCCCGTCGAGATTGATGGTGGTATCCACTTCCTGCAGATGCGTCCGGTACCAGTGGTGGGTGTTGATCTCGTAGACCTGAACGAGCAGCGTGGGCACGTTCTTCACGAAGAGGTCGAGACTGACGGGCTCCTCGGCGGCGAACTGGACGCGGTTGGTTGGCGCGAAGTCGATATCGATCCGCTCCTTGATCTGCTGATAGAGAGCGGGTGGAAGCTGGGCGGCCCAGCTTTCCGGCTCGCCGAGCCCGTTGACGATCTTGACCTCGGCGAAGAGATGGCGCAGGTACTGGTCGTTGATGTAAGGGGCGAACTCCTGAGGCGAATCGGCCGCGAGGAGAAAGTGTTCGAGATAGGCCCGGACGAGGGGTTCGTCGCTGCCGATGGGCGGCATCTGGGTCGCGGCGGCGAAGTCGGCGCCCAGGTTGGCCTGGGCCCGCCGACCCTCGGCCGCTTCGAGCATGGCCCGGGACATGTAGGGCTGCTGCCGGGGGAGCTTGAGGTACTCGAAGAATAGCTCGCGGCTCATCTGGCCCTGGGTGCGGTCGAAGGCCAGGCGGTGGAAGAGGACGTGGGCCTTGAGGGAATTGTGAGCCGATGCGAGACGGCGGACGAAGGTGAGCATCCGATCGAACCAGGCCCGCGTGACGGCCGGATCGCGCTGATCTTCATCGGCTCCGGGCTGGAGCTTGACGAGCCAGGTCTGCACCAGGGCCTGGTCGTTCAGGAGATTGGGCCGCAGCCGTACCAGTTGTTCGAGTTGGTCCAGCGTCAGTTGGCGGTGGATCGGATGGCTGCCGAACGGCTGGGGCTGTTGCTCGCGGAGATCGAGATCGATGAGTTGGATGAGGTTGGCGAGGTCCGGCGTGGACAGGCGGCGGAGCAGTTCGCGCCGCCGCTCCCAGTTCAGATTGTCGCCGGCGAGCCACTCCAGGGCCGCGTCCTCAAAGTTTTCCAAGCTCGACCAGCGGGAGAGGCTGATCTGTTTGAGCGTCTCGCGGTCGATGTGCTTGGGGTCGAGCCGGGTGGGCAGGTCGGGCGACTTGCTGGCATCGATGCGCTGATGATCGTAGCGGAGCCCGAGTGCGTGGCGAATGTGGTTCAGAGCTGGTTGGGGCTGGCGGTCGTAGGTGAGCAGCGCGTGGCGCATCTGGATTTCGTTGAGGCGGGCGGTCTGGCCGAAGCGGTCGCGCCAGGCGGTGAAGAGCTGGGCGGCCTTGGCGTGCTGCTCGGTGTTGAGGTAGTGCAAGGCGTGGAAGAAGTAATATTCCTCGGTGGTGGGAATGAGCTGCCGCAGGGCCGTGGCTCGGTCTGGAGCCAGGGCGAAGTCCTCGATGAAGTCGATTTCGTGGGCAAGGCCAGCGGCACAGGGGAGCAGGCAAGCGACCAAGACCAGCAGCCGTTTCATGAGACGTTCTCCACGAGGGGACGGCGCGGGGAACGACACGGTCCCCAGGCTCGCATCCTTGTTCTAGACGAAGGACGCTGCCGCAGGGATTGCCTGGAGCAGAAGAACGGGGAATGCGAGTGCGCGGCTGCTAGCAAACGGATTCACACGCCAGCACGTCACGGCCGTCCGAGTTCGTTCCATTTCTCCTCAGCGGAACTGGGGCGGGCGTAGAGCGGCTCGAGCGTCATGGGGTCGGCCGCCCGGTTGGCAGCCAGCTCGGCCAGTCCCAGGCGCAAGAGGGAAGCCAGTCCTGGCCGCCAGAACTGCGAAGGGAGCAGCGCTGTCACGCTGGGTAGGCGTTCGTGCCAGCGCTCCAGGCCCGGCCCGCTGAGGGGGAAGTCGGCCGAGAGCCGGGCGTGCCAGGCCGAGGCGGGAAGCACTTCCAGCGGCGTCACCGGCTCGGGGGGGGCCGCGGCCTTTTAATTGGACCCCTTGGACGTAGACCCGATCCTGCTGAGCGTCGGCGATGACCTCGACCCGGGCCGTCTGGGCGGCGGCCTGGTCGGCGACGATGGCCAACGTGGGGACCGCGATCAGCCGGCAGCCCGTGGCATAGGCCAGGGTCTTGGCCGACATCAGCCCGACCCGCAGGCCGGTGTAGCTGCCCGGCCCCTGACTGACGAGGACGGCAGCGAGATCGGCCGGCCGCCAGCCCTGCTCGGTCAGCAGTCGCTGAACGGCCGGCGCCAGGTCGCGGGCATGACGGCGTTGTTCGTCGAGGGGCTGTTCCGCTCTTAGCTCCGCGTCCAGTGCCACCCCGACTCGGCCGACTGTGCCGGAGGTTTCGAGGAGCAAGAGACGAGTGCCGGTGGCGGCGTCGGCAGTCATGACCCTTAGGCGCGGACTTCGAGCATGGGCCCGTAGACCTTGGTCCGGGCCGGCCGCTCCAGGAACCGCACGATGACGATGAGGATCAGCATGAAGGCGATCAGATAGACGTCGGCCAGGGGCGTCCGTTGGAAGGCGCGGAAGTAGTCGTAGCCGTTCACCAGGGCGGGAAGGGCGTAGTAGCCGCCAACCATCATGAAGTCGGCGGTGCCCCATTCACCCATGGGCAGCGGCGCTTCGCTCTTCTTCTCGCCGAAGCCGAGCGGTCCGACGCGATCGAGGACGTAGAACTTGATCGCATCGCCTTCCCGGTAGGCGGGGCCATAGGCGAGCGGTTCCCAGCGATAGTAGAAAGTGAAAAGCAACAGCAGCGTGAGCCACATGAGCAGCCGGGCCTGGTTGCCACGATTGACCCGCATGCTTAGGTTCATGCTCGTCAGGCGGCGGCCATTACGCAGAATGTCGAGCCGAGCGTTCTTGACGCGGCCCGTCGCCAGGGGCAGGACGGCGAAGGTAAGTTCGTTACCCGGCTGGAGCGGCATCTCGCCGCTGCTCGGCGTCACGATGGCACCGGGGATGACAGGCTGAATGACCACGGCAGGCTCATTGCCACCGTCGGGAGCCGGCGCTTTGCCCCCTTCCGCCTCGATCTTGACCTGGAACTGATGCAGTTCGTTGATCCGCATTCGGCGATAGCCAAGCACGACCGGCTGGCGTCGATTGGTGCCCGCACCCGCCGGGGCGGGCGGAGCGCCGAGCCCTGGTCCCGGCTGGACGGCGGCTGGGGCATAGCCACGCGGCGGTCCACCGACGGGGGCGAAGCCGGGCGGAGGGCCTTGCTGTCCGGGCGGGCCGTAGCCGGGGGGCGGACCGCCCCCTACCGGAGCGAAGCCGGGGAGCGGGCCCATGGGGCCGGGGAAGCTGCCGCCGGGCGGGACGCCGACGGGCGTTTGCTGCGGTCCGCCAAGCGGAGGCAGGCCCGGGGGGCGCGGCGGCATGCCAGGGGGCGGTCCCGAGGGAGGGCCAAACGGATTCTGGCCGGGAAACATCCCACGCTGCGGCGGCTGCGGCTGCATGACCTTCTCCCTGGGCGCTGGAAAGACGACCGCCGCGGGCCGATTGCGGCCGCTGCTGCGGGTTTCCGCTCCGAGACAGTGTAGCACGCGCGTCGCACGGGCACCAGAGTCAAGGGCGGCGGCGGGCTACTCCTAGCGCTGGCCGAGGTATTCTTCGAGGCGTTCGGCCTTACGCATGAGAAAGGGGATGTGATGGGTCGAGGTCTCGATGAAACGCTCGAGCATCAGGCGGGTTTCTTCGAACTGGGTTACGAACTTCTCGTGCTCCTGGTCGCGCCAGGTGTCGCCCAGCGCGGTGAGTTGGCCATGCAGGACCATGAGCCGGCTCGTGAGGTCCTGGTTGAACTGCTTGAGTTGCTGGGCGAAGCGGCGGAGTTGCGCGGGATCGGCAATCGCCTGAGCCATGGGAAGGTCCTTTCCGAGAGGCGGGGGGGGGTTAAGGGGGGGCCCTTGGCGCCGCCCGGGTAGGCCCGGGGGGGGGGGGGTTGGCCGGTCTTTATGGCCCCGGGGGGGGTGTGGTTGCCC
>CALLZJ010000125.1 GCA_937858435.1 uncultured bacterium | reverse complement strand
AGATCGCAGAGCGCGTCGAACAGGCGATCGCGGGCCCGGCGTTTTTCCGCGGCGTCCGTCCAGGTACCGGCCAGCGCGGCCAGCAGGGCGGCCACGGCACCGGCCACGTCGCCCCGATGCAGCTTCAGCTCACCGCTCTGAGCCAGACCGAGCGGATCGGTCGGATTGGCCTCCAGCCGCTCGGCAATCTCCCGCTCCTTGCTGGCAAGCTGCGGGAACACGGCCAGGCGCGTGACTCCCTGGGTCACGAGGTCGCCGCCCACGAAGATCAGATTGCCCAGCGCCTCGGGGCGGGCCCGCATCCGGGAACGCACCTCCCCCGTGCGGGCATTGAGCGTCCAGATTTCACCACCGGACCGATCCCGCGCGTCGGGGGCCCGCAGCGGCAGGTAGAACTCGCCGGCACTGAGCACGCCTCGACCGCCCGGGGTGCCGACCAGGTTGGTCTCCCAGACGACCTCGCCGCGGTTGGACAGCGAGAGAGCCCGGACCGACTTCTGCCCGACCACGATCACGCGATCGTCGTCGACGCCGGCGAGGTAGAGGTCGCCGGCCTGCTGTGCCGTCTGCCGGTCGCGGCGCCAGACCAGGGAGCCGTCCCGCAGATGGAGCACGTGCAGTCCCTTGGCATCCGGGGCGGTGAAGATGACGTGGCCCCGATGGACGATGGGAGCCGCGGCGCCCCACGTCGATTGCGGCAGGGCCTGGGAGCCGAACTCGTTGGGGATGATGCCGCGGGGGAACCGCACCTGCGGCTCGGAGCGCGGCCGTTCTTCCTGCACCTGGTAGGCATGGGCCCAGACTAGCGAGCGGGTCAACAGATCGACGCCCAGGATCACCCCGGCATTGGTGGGGCAAATGAGCATCCCTTCGCCGTAGCTGAGCTGGGCGGTATGGAGGCGCCGTCCCGGGTCGGAAGGCAGCCGCTTGTTGACCTGGCACAAGGGCTGCGACCAGACGATGGCCACGCTGGTGCGGTGCTTGTTCGCGGTCGGATCGAAGGTCCGCCGATTCTCCATGCACAGGAGGCGAATCTCGCCGGCGGATTCGACGAGGACGTAAAGCTTGTCCCCGAGCGGCAGCGGCGCGCCGAGGAAGAAGCAGTCGGAGAAGGGCTGATCCGGTTCAAAGGTCCCGATGACCCAGACCGGCAGCCCTTCCTTGAGGTCGTAGGCGACGAGTTCGTTGTGGAGTTGCCACTTGCTCATTCGCTCGCCGGTGGCCCGTGGGTTAAAGGCGGGACCAGTGTCGGTGGCCAACGGGACCGCCAGGTCCTCGACGGCATAGACGAACTGCCGATCGCTGCTCAGGACGCCGATCATCGAGTTCTCGTAGAGCATGCCCGGCGAGCTGAGGGCGTCGAGGCTGGCCCGCAAGGAGGTTGGCGCGTCCAGGCCGGCCGAGGGGGCGGCGCTGGTCATGGCCGCCAGGCTCGCCTGCATGGGAATCTCCCAGACAAACTGGCCCGTGCGGACGTTGAAGGCGTGCAGTCCCCAGGCGCCGCGGCAGAGCAAGAGGTCGTCGACGGCCAGCGGATGGTGGCCACTGATGATCGGCTGATGGAAGCGCAACTGGGTCTTGCAGGCGTCGTCGAGCAGCCGCCGCGCCGCGTCGTGGTTGTAGACCGAAGTCATCTTTAGAGGGCGGGTGATGTCGACCGGGAAGCCCGTCCGCGGTTCCAGGTAGGGCACCTGGCCCACGGCCTGGGCGGCTCGGTCGGGACGTCCCTGGAGCAGGGGCCAGTCGGCCTGCTGCATCCCGCTCGCACGCCGGGCTGGCAGCATGGCCCGGAGTTGTTCCGGCGTCTGCCCCCGCAGCGGCGGCGGCAGCGGCAGTTCGCCGGGCTGATTCAGCTTGGCGACGAGGGCGGCCCAGGCCTGGTCGCGCCACTCCGCGTCGCCCGCCCGTTCGAAAGCCAAGGCCGCCTTGAATAACACGAGCGGCGGCTGGGCCATGGGGCCCCCCTCCCGCTGCAAGAGCCGCTCGAAGCACAGCGCCGCGACGATGTACTGTCCTTGGTCGAGGTGGAAGGTCCCAAGCAGACCTGTGGCCTCGCCGCCGGCGTCGGTGTGCTGGAAGCGCGAGGCCACCTCGGCCAGCAATTGTGGATCGCCACGCTCCAGCCCCTGGGTCAGGAGGGCCCGTGCCTGGCTGCCGAACTCCAGTTCGTAGAACTGCCTGCCCTCGCGCGGCAGCGTCCCCAAGAGGCGATTGGCCTCGGCGCGAATGCTCACCTGCCGCTTGTTCGCCTCGTCGGGCAGGAAGCCGTCTTCCTTGCTATCCAGCAGCGATTGGAGGAGCCGAATGGCCTGGGACCACTCCTGCTGGGCCACGAGCCGGCGCGCTTCCTGAATCTTGCGGCGGGCCCGGGGGTCGACGGGGAGCTTGACGGCATGGCCAAACTCGGTGTCGTCGCGCTCCTCCGGCGCATCGGGCGGGTCCTGGGGCCAAAGCGCGGCCAGCGGCGCTGCACCTGCCAGGGCCAAGCCCGCGAGCAGGCCCACCACCAGGCCGAGCCGACGCCCATGGAGATGCGGACCCATGTCTTCCTGCCTTTCAGGGCGATCCCAGCGGCAACCGAGCCGGACCGGCGGGTCAGGCCCTTCTCCTATTCTACCCTGGCCGCCCCATCGTAGCCTTTGAACCCCGGGCCAGCAAGGCGACGCGGCGGGGTTGCGGCCCGGCCTCATGGGAATTCCCTCATCCGCCTGGACTCCCGGGTCCAGAATCCCGCCAGTGCCGGTGGGGTCACAGACGTGTCAAGGGCGCTTCCAAAGGCTAGCGCAGGACTCCTTGACCGATTTCCGTTTGTGAACTACCCTCCGCCCCGACGCTCTTCGGCGTCAGGGGGAAGGAGCCCACCATGCCGCGTATCGTGCTCGCCACGGATGATCGCACCGCTCTGCTGGCTGACAACGCCTTTCGCCCGCTCCAGGACTGGATCAGCCGGGCCGAGAGCGCCGACCGGGAAGACCTGCGTCCCAATGCCCTACACCTGGTGCCCATTACCCGACCGACTGACTTGCAGCGGGCCTGCGAGTGGCTCCGCGTCCGGGAGCTGCGCCAGCTTCGGTGCGACATTTGGCTTGTGGCACCGGGGCCGCTCCGGCTGCCGGCGGAACTCACCGCGGCGGACGCGGTTTTCGTGGGGCCGCAGGCGGCGGCCGAGGCCCGAGCCGAATTGGCTCGACGGCAGTCCCGGCAAGGCAAGGAGCCCGGCAAGACGGAAACCCTGAAGGAACGGCTGGAGCCGTGGACGCCGTCGCTCGTGCCCCTGGCTGAGCGGCTGGCCCTCGCCGCCGAGCATGACGCGACCGTGCTCCTGACCGGCGAGACCGGCTCGGGCAAGACGTTTCTCGCTCGGCTGCTTCATGAAAGTTCGTCTCGGCGTGAACATCGCCTCGTGGTCGTGCCCTGTGGCGCAATCGCACCGAACCTGGTGGAGAGCGAGTTCTTCGGCCACGTGAAAGGCGCTTTCACCGGCGCGGATCGGACGCGGACGGGCCGGTTCGCGGCCGCCGGTCAAGGGACGCTGCTGCTCGACGAGATCGATGCCCTGAGCCTGGAACAACAGGCCAACCTGCTGCGGATCGTGGAGACCGGGGAGTATGAGCTGGTGGGTAGCCACGAGACGCAGCGCTGGCAAGGCCGGCTCATCGTTGCGAGCAACCGGGACTTGTCGGGTGAGGTTGCTGCCGGCCGCTTCCGCGAAGACCTCTATTACCGTCTCAATGTCATGCATTTCCATTTGCCGCCGCTGCGCGAGCGGCCCGTCGATCTGCCTCCGCTCATTCGCGGCCTGGTGGCCCGGTTCGCCGTCAAGTTTCACAAGCCGCTCCGCCGCATCGCCAGCGCGGTCTACGACCGGCTCATCGACTGTCCCTGGCCGGGCAACTTGCGGCAACTCGAAAACGCCTTGCAGACTGCCGTGCTGGTGGCGACCGGCGATGAGCTGCGCGTCGAGCATCTGCCGCCGCTGCCCCAGTCGGCTGAGGAGAGCGGCCTGGCCTTGCCGCGTTCAGGTCCCGGCGAGACTTGTTCCCACCTGGCCCGCCACCGCGAGTCCTCGGAGCGGCGGCTCATCCTGCGGGCCCTGGCCAAGGCGAACGGCAGCCGGGTCGCCACCGCCCGCGCCCTGGGCATCAGCCGAGTCACACTCTACAAGAAGATGAAGAAGTACGGCCTCTTGACGGCCTCGGACGGCCAGGCGGGCCCCGTCTTTGCCGAGCCGGTCCGCGTCGCCGGTTGACGCAGCCCTGCCGATTTCCCCTAAGTCGCTAGTCCAAGTCGCGCCCCGATAGACGCCGGAGCGCTTCGAGGTACTTCTCCCGCGTCTGCCCGACGATCTCGGGCGGCAGTTCGGGGGGCGGGCTGTTCTTGTCCCAGGTCGTCGTTTCGAGCCAGTCGCGGACAAACTGCTTGTCGAAGGAGGGGGGGCTTTGGCCGGGCTGGTAGCGATCCTTGGGCCAGTAACGCGAACTGTCGGGCGTGAGCACCTCGTCGATCAGGATCACTTCGCCGGTCGGCAGCCGTCCAAACTCGAACTTGGTGTCGGCGAGCAAGATGCCCCGGCTTTCCGCATGAGCGGCGGCACGCTCATAGATCGCCAAGGTTCGCTGCCGCAGGTCGTCGGCCAGGTCGGCCCCGATCCGCTCGCTCATCTCCGCGAAGGAGATGTTCTCATCGTGCCCGGTCTGAGCCTTCGTGGCCGGCGTGAACAGGGTGCGCGGCAGGCGGTCCGCCTGCAGGAGACCCGCCGGGAGCGGCAGCGAGCAGACCGACTGCGACTGTTGGTACTCCTTCCAGCCCGACCCGGCGAGGTAGCCCCGGGCCACGCACTCGATGGGCACGACTTCGGTCTTGCGGACCAGCATGGAGCGGCCTCGAAGCTGGTCGGCGTGGGCCGCACACTCCGGCGGCAGGTCGGCCAGGTCCGTGGCCAGCACGTGATGGGGCACGCCCAGAAACTCGAACCAGAAGAGCGACAGTTGGGTGAGGATGCGGCCCTTGTCCGGGATCGGCGTCGGCAACACCCAGTCGAAGGCGCTGATGCGGTCGGTGGCCACGATCAGCAGGTGGTCTCCGAGGTCGTAGATGTCCCGGACCTTCCCCTCCCGGCGTGGGTAACCGGCAATCGCCGTACGCAAAACAGCGGCCATGGGCTTCCTTCCCGAGTGTGAATGGGCTGGGGCCCGCAGCGCCCCTTCTTTGTTCATCGTAGGGCCAGACCGGGCCGCTGGACGCCTGGGGAACGATAAAGGGGACAGGCACGTTTTATTCAGCCGCCTTTTTCGGCCGGCCGCGCCCCTGCCACAAGTGGCCGCTTGTCTTGTGATGCTGATGGTAGCGCCGCACGTGGGTGTTCTGCACCCAGTGCATCCACCGCGAAAGATCGCCGTCCGCCTTCGGAAGCAGGACCAGGTGGAAATGGTTCGGCATCAGGCAAAAGCCCAGCACCGGCATCGGGATCTCGACGCAGGCGTGGCCGATGGCCTTCAGGAAAGCCTGGTAGTCGCCATCCTTGTGGAACACCTGCCGCCGACCGTTGCCGCGATTGATCGCGTGATAACAGACGCCGCCGACGGAAGCACGAGGAGCGCGTGGCATGGCTCCGAGGTTAAGGCGAAGGGGACCGGCTGTCAACGGAAAAGAGGGCTAGATTAAAGGTGCCTGTCCCCTTTTATTCTCCAACTACTTGTCGGTCGGGTCGGCTTTCACGACCGTCCCGTCCTCCTTGAAGAACGCCGAGTAGCCCTTGATCTGGCTGACGAGGATGTACACGCCGTAGACGCGGTCCTTCCCGCGGGGCAGCTCCGTCGACCACATCGTCGCCATCCGCTCGACCCCCTTCGGGTTCCACCTCTCGTAAGCGGCGAGGACCGCCTTGGGCAACTGGTCCGGCCCGATCGGGCGGGCCGTCTCCTCCAGCGACTTACCCCGCGCGTCCAGTTCGATGTCGTACAGCCGCGGGGTGGTGACGAACTCCCCGTCTTTGACGTGGGAGGTCTGCCCGTGACCTGGGTGGAACACGGTGACCCGGTACACGGCCGCGTCCTCCTTCCCGCGGACGCCCAGCCGGACGCACCAATAGCCGGGCAGGGCGTGCACGAACGCCTTGCGGACGGCGTCCGGGAGACCTCGGGATAGGATCGGGTCAACCTTCGGCTGATCGGCGGCCGGCGGCTGCTCGTCGGCTCCGGCCGCCGTGGGCGCCAGCCCGCCGCCGATCACTACAGCGGCCAAGGCGTCGCGTCGCGTGAGGGACATGGCATCCACCTTCGGCTGGGGGAACGTCCGCCTCGAACCCTGATCGTACCGGTCAATGGCCGGGACGTGGGCAACAAGTTTGTAACGCCCTCCCACGCCGAACGACTGCGTTCACCTGCCGGGCCGCCTGCATCGGCGTGGTGTCGCGTAAAAACCGTATGGCGGCCCGGTCAGGTGCAACGGTTGGTTCGGCACGTTGCTACCGTCGGAAGAAGGCCGTAAGGGATTTCTCGATGCATCGGACAAACACATAAGCGCCAATGAAGCACGTCGAAAACACCGCCCCGAGCGCGGCCTCTTGCGGCGCGCTCTTCGCCTGCCCCAAGGCGGCAAGGAACGTGAGGCCGCCCAAGCCGACAGCCAGCAGTAGCATGAACCAGATCATTGTATGGAGAATCGCCACCACCGCTGGAATCTGCGGACGATTCTCCGCGCCGCCCGCCGTTGGTTTCCCGGGCCTTTGAAGCGGCGGTTCGTCCTCGAACGCTAAAGGCGCATGCCTGCTCTGAGGCGGTGGTACGTCCCCAACGGCAACGACGATCGGTTCGGGTGAGGGTTCAGGCCCATCAGAGGGCGTTGGCACCGGAAGCGGTTGACGACAACTGGGACACGTCAACCGTTTGCCGGCAGCGGCATCGGGCGCCTTGAAACGGGATCCACACGCGGCACACGTGACTGCAATCGCCATGGGCGTAATCCCCCGCTTACCGCCGAACTATTGTTTATCTTGCACGTCCTGCACAATAACGCGCGGCGCGTTATTGTGCACCGGTTCCAAGAAATCGGCCGGGCTTTGCACGCCCCAGCCGCCTTTGTTCAATACGTGAGGATAGACCATTGTCGTCCGAACGTCCTTGTGCCCCAGGAGTTCCTGCACGGTGCGGATGTCGTAACCGGCTTCAATCAGATGCGTGGCG
>CALLZJ010000124.1 GCA_937858435.1 uncultured bacterium | reverse complement strand
GCTTCGGCGGCAAGTCAGGACGCTTTCAACGAGGTTACTGGCTGTGGACCGATGCCCGAACGCAGCCGCAGGTCATTGCTTGGTTCACGGGCGGGGTCGGCACGGGGTCGGCCACGTCGGCGCATGCCGGTCCTTGACAGGGCCGGGAGTTTGGTGTCTCCTACTCAAATGGAGGTGTACGATGTTGAGCTTTGTTGAACGGTGTCAGAGCGTGTTGGCGGGTGTGATCCTGGCCCTGCTGATCGCCAGCGTCGTCCTCGTGCCCCAAAACCGGGCCCTGGCGGATGAGGGCGCAACCCAGGGAGGCTGTGCAGGACCGGCTTGTGATAGTGGTTGTTCCACTGGTGGTGGTGGTTGTTCAGCTGTTCCTCCGCCAGGAAATGACTGCTCGGGTTGCACATGTGTCACCCCTGGAGGCGGCAGGCCACCCTACTGTGCGCCGGCTGCGTAGACTGCAGACGAGCGGGCAGCGGCTATAACCTGTGGCTAGCGCGCGCTTCTCGCTGTTCTGAGCGAGCGCTAGTCCAGCTTTTGATCGTGTCCTTGTCACTTGATTCAAGGGGCCCACCATGCTGCCATGGCTCATCCTCTCCGCCTGCTTCGCGCTTTGCCTTAACCCTCCCACCGACCAAGCCGACGATGCTCTGTTGGCTCGCCTGAAGGATGAAGGCATTGCTACCTGGCGACAGACCTTACCCCAGCTGAGTCAAATCCCTGCGAGGGAAGAATGTACGCGAAAACTGGGCGAGGAGGTCACGTTTAGCGTTTCGAATGAGTTCAAGAGCTTCGACTCAAATTACCTATTTCATACGACCAATCACATAAGTGGCTCAGAGATGGTCATTGGATACAACCACAAGTACTACTTCCACATTAATAGGGATCGTAAGACAGGATTTTGGAAGCTGACCCAGTGGCAGCCACGCGAAACGGCCGAGCCCATAGCCACTAATCCAATCTCCGGCATTCCGCTATGCCACAACGTCGCTCATGTTTACGATGGCGTCTACGTTCATGACATGCTTAACGAGTCCGCCTTTAGCGTGGACAATCTCCGTTTGATTCACGAGGGCGACACCGAGATTGTTGCAGTCTCGTTCCACCGTATGGTCCCCGCAGGCCGGTACAAGATGGCGTCCTGTAGCTTGGAGCTTGTGCCGTCAGAAGCGTGGCGCATTCGGCGCAGTGTCATTTACATGGATACCCATGCTCCGCACACGCTCACGACAACGCGCACGATCCAGAGGTCTGCAGCGGGCGTGATTTGTCCTCTTGGACAATCAGAGGTCCTTGAAGCGGTGAGGCCCATCCGCAACGGCATTCACATAGTTTCAAGCGAATGCCGCATCACCTTGTTAGAAGCCACAAGGTCGCAGAACATCGAGCCGTTCACCCTCTCCGCCTTCGGCCTGCCCGAACCCTACGGCATCGAATGGGATCGCCCCACGCCGTGGTGGCTCTACGCCCTCATCTCCGCGGGGGTGCTGTTCGTCGTCATGCTGCTTTTGAGCCTCTGGAAACGCCGGCTCGCCGCCCGGCAGGCGGCGTAGCCCTTCCACGTCCCCCTCCCCTCAACGAGGGGAGGGGATTGCACCTTAGGCTTGCAGCACTTCCGCCGGGGTGAAGCGGCCGTCGAGCACGTCGGTGGGGCGTACGCCGAGCCAGTGCTCCAGAATGGCCGCGTAGACCTGGCGGAAGTCGGTGTGATGGGCGAGGTTGCCGTCCTCGAGCTTCTCCAGCGAGGGGTGGGCGCCGACCAGACCGGCCTTGACCTTGCTCCCCACCAGAAACATCGGGGCCGCGGAGCCGTGGTCGGTCCCCTTGCTGCCGTTCTCCCTGGCCCGGCGGCCAAACTCGGAGAAAGTCATCACCAGCACCCGCTCGCCGTGCCCTTGGGCAGCCATGTCCTCGTAGAAAGCGCGGACGGCATCGCCGACCTCGCTGAGGAGGTTGGCATGGCTCGCGGCCTGGTTGGCATGAGTGTCGAAGCCGTCGATGCTGACGTAGAAGATGCGGGCGTCCAGCTCGGCGGCAATGAGTTGGGCGGCCAGCTTGAGCCGCTCGGCCAGACCGGACGCGGGGTAGGTCGCTTTCGGTTCATAGTTGCCGGCGATCTCCTGCAAGCGCCGGGCGCTGGCGTAGGTGTTCACCGCCGTCTGCTTGACGAAGTCGAGCAGGGGTGAGGGCGCTCCCGGCTGGGCGGCGTTCTCAATGATCTGCCGTTGGGCCTGCCGATCGGCTCCGCTGCCGGCCAGCGTGCGGAGTTGGAAGTCGGCCAGACTCGTGAGTGAAGGCACCTTCGCCGGTGCGCCAGCGAAGGCGAGCGGGGCCGACTCGTTGGCCATCGCCAAGTGGAACCCGCCAGGTCCGCTCCGCAGCCGGTTCATGGCCTTGCCGAGCCAGCCCTCAGCCAGGTGGTCGGCCGTGCTGCCCGCTTGCCAGATGTCCATCGACCGGAAATGGGATTGGCTCGGGTTGGGATAGCCCACGCCCTGGACGACGCAAAGCTGCTGCTTGTCATGCAGCGCGGCCAGGCCGGTAAGGGCAGGGTGGAGTCCGATCTCGTCGCTGAGTTTGAGAATGCGGTCGACGGGCTGCTTGAGGGTAGGGCGGTAGCGGATGTAGAGCGGGTCCTTGAAGGGGATCACGGTGCCCAGGCCATCGTTGCCGCCCGTGAGCTGCACGACGACGAGCAGGGTGTCCTTGGCCCCGCGCGCCCCGAGCCGGGGAGCTGCGGCCGCGGTGCGGGTCAGGAAGCGAGGGGCGGCCAGGCCGGCGGCCACCAGCCCCGTACCAGCCAGCGTGGACTTCAGAAAGCTGCGTCGATCGAACATGACAGGAGCCCCTTCGAAGGAAACCACGGGCGAGCAGCAGGACCATTCTCTCACAAGACACGGCGCGCCGATGCCCGACTATTCGAGTTGCATCTCCGGCTGGGTCAACACCAGGTAGCAGAGCGTTCGCAAGCGATGGGCAGCACGATCCTTCTCCGTCCAGTAGACCGGATAGGTCAGCGTGCGCGAAGTCCGAGCATAGTCCAGGAGTGCCTGGCGGGTCTCGGTCGGCACATCGTCCTGGAGGAAGAGATTCAGGAAGAAGGCGACCTGGGCTTGATCGTCGTCCGGAACCTGGTGCTTCTGGGCGAGCACGTCGGGATCGCAGCGGCGGCCAAAGCGGACGTCCTCGGTGGAAGTCAGAGCCAGGGCGGCATTCTGGCGCAGGAGCAGCGTCGTGGAGTTGAGCCAGGCCGCGCCGCCGTCCCAGCCCTTGACCGACGGGGGATAGAAGAGCTTCTGGCCGAGGTTCTCACAGAGTTGGGCGACGCCAACCGTGCCGACGTTGGCCTCCAGGCCGCGGAGGATGCCGAGCACGTAAGTCGTGGGCGACTTGATGCGGGCCCGGTAGGCCAGGGGGGCGAAGAACAGGTTGGAGCGGAGCATCCGGGCCACGATTCGGCCCACGTCGTAGCCGAGCTGGCGCAGCTCCGTGGCCAGGGGCTGCACCAACTCGTCGCTGAACTCGTGGGTCTCGCTGATGAAACAGCGGCAGAGCTTGCGAACGAGAAACAGCGGCGCCGCTTGCTGCTCCAGGCACAGCCGCACGACCTCCTCGCCGGTGAAGGGGCCCGACCGGCCAAAGACCTGCTTCACCGAACGGTCATGCTCGCGGGTGTTGAAGTGGAAGCGATCGCGGCGCAGCTCCCAGCCGGTGAAGGCCCGGGCGGCTTCGCGGATGTCGTGTTCGGTGTAGTGCCCGATTCCGAGGCTGAACAGCTCCATCAGTTCCCGGGCATAGTTCTCGTTCGGCCGGCCCTTCTTGCTCTCGACCGTGTCGAGCCAGACGAGCATGGCCGGATCCTTGCTCACCTCTTGGAGTAGGACTCGAAAATCGCCCAGAGCCTGCCGGCGAAACAGAGCGTTCTGCTGGAGCATGTAGTCGACGTTGTTGACCTTGGCCTGGCTGGTGGCAAAGTGATTGTGCCAGAAGAGCGTCATCTTCTCCCGGAGCGGATGGGGCGAGTGCAGCATGAGGTAGAGCCACCAGGCCCGCATCGGCTCGTCGGCGTTGGTCTGGGCGGTGTGGCTGGCCCTCTGCTCGGCGAGTTCGTCGAACTCGGCGCCTCCGGGACCGCCCTGGAGCAGCCGTTCAATCGTGGCTTCGGGGCCGGCCGCGACCGCTTCGTCGAGTTCCGCGCGGGTGGCGCCGAAGCCCGCCCGTCGCAGGAGATGGCCCGCCTTGCGCAGGTCCCAGGGCGTGGCCGCCGAGGGGCGGTAAGGCTGCCAGGCCCAGGCGGGGTCCAGGTCCAATCGTGTAGTTCGGAGCATGGCGCTCTCCCGCAGTGGGTCGGTTAAGGTTTGCGCGGCAAGGTCGTCCGCAGTTCCGCCTGGAAAGACGTCGGGCCGTAGATGACCTGCAAGTCGATGCTGCCCAGTTGCTCGAGCAAGCGCAGGGCCCCTTCCAGTTGCTCCCGGGCCTGAGCCGGCGTTAACCCCGCTTGCAGGATGTTTTGCGTTTCCAGTTGAGCCCGCTGCGACTCCAAGAACAGGCTCAGCCCCGGCAACGACAGGCGATGGCGGGAGCTGGCCGGCTCCGACCACGACGTCGCCTGGGTGCCGCGTTCGACCTCGTCCACCAGGGTCTTGGCCAGGTCCAAGGTGGAAGCGACGATGACGTGGTCGCGCACTCGGACGAAACTCGGCGTGAAATTGAACAGCACCCCGCCCTGAAGCTGCCGGTTGCTCTCGTTCTCCACGAAGCGGTAGCTGACGATCTTGTAACCGCCGTGAGGGACCTCGCTCATCCGCATGGCGACGTTGAGGCCACCCAGGAAAGCCCCGGCCCGCAAGACCGGCTCGACGTTCTTGGCAAAGCCCTCCGGGTCGCGCAGCTCCGAGATCAGAGCAAAGGAGGGCTGCTTCTGCCTGGGAGTGATGCTGTAGCCCGAGTCGTGCGGCCGGGAGGCGACAAATTGGTGCCGTGGCCCCCAGGTCGCCAGCAGCACACTGAGCCGGCGGCCGAGCAGCACGGGCCCCGAGGCCCGATCGCCTTCTTCAAGGTCCTTGACCACGCCCTCGGTGAAGAACTCCTTCCGCCGCGTCCAGAACAGGCTTGGGTCCCAGACGAAGCTGGTGGCATAGAAGGCGTCGGCCGGCCAGAAAAGCGGCCGCGGTCCGGGTGCGTCCACGGTCCGGCTGTGGGCCTGTCCCCCGGCACTCATGCCCTCGATGCCGGCAGGCAGACGCAGGGAAAGCATCAGGTCGGGGCCGTCGGCACGGAGGTCGAGCGTGAGGAAGTCGGACCGCCGCACCACGTCGAACCAACCTCCCAGGATGATGTGCGGGATGGGATCGCTGACGGGAAGTTCCATTAGGTTCTTGAGGCCGTCCTGCTGCTTGGCCCCCGTGAGGTCGAGCCAGGCCCAGCCCAGGGCGTCTTCGGGGATTTGCGATCGAGCCGCCTGCAGACCCGGTGCCGTCCGCACGGAGGGCGCTTGGTCATCCCGTTCCCGATCAAGAGCCGCCTTGAGCGTGGCGACCGAGTTGGCGGCGACGATGGCCCCGCTGGGGGTGGCGGCCACGGCAAACTCGTCACCGAGCTTGGCCACCGAGACGCCGTGGTAGGTCTCGTATGTGTAGGCCAACTTGCTCTCCAGCCGCGCCAGTTCCTGAGTGGCCACGTCGATGAAGGTCGCCAAGGCCTTCTTGGCCAGGGCCGGCTGATCGCTCTGGATCACCATCAACAATTGGATCTTCTGGCCCGGGCTGGGCAGATCGGTAGCCAGGACGATGCCGCCCCGGGCCAGATCGTTGATCAACTCCGGCCAGGCCCGGCCGACTTCCTTTTCGATGTAGGCCAGAAGCTGCTGACCACGACGGACGCCAGTGGACTCCAGGAACTCCCGGTAGCCGGCGAACTGCTGCAACTCGGGCCGGGTCGCCTGCTCGAGGAACCAGCGCACGACGGGGAGCGGCTTATCCACTTTCACGAGGAAATAGGCGTCCGGCGGCACGAGCCGGAGCGGGTCCGGAGGTGGCGTCCGATGGGCCCAGCCGAGCGTGGCGGCCAGAACGACGACGAGCAATGCGAGAACCAGACCGCGCCGGCAGGACATGACCGCCTCCTTGACGGGGGCGATGCAGCTTGCCCCGTCACCGGCCCATACTGGCCAACCCGGGAGGAGGTTTCAGTCGAGGGGGATTTTTTACGAGGCCGTTCGCCTCGACCGTGCCGCCTGTGGACCAGGTCGCCCTAGGCCGCGCTCTCCTGTTGCACCGCCGTGGCCGCCGGTGCTTGGGGAGGCGCTGCCGGAGTGCTCTCGGTGGCCGGCACCGCCTCGGCCGCAGGGCCACGCCGCCAGGCCAGCAGCACTTCAATCACGATCGGCAGCACGGAGACGAAGATGATCCCCAGGATCACCAGCGAGAAGTTCCGCTTGACGATCGGATAGGAACCGAACCAGAAGCCGAGAAACATGAAGCTGCTGACCCAGACGACGGCACCGGTGATGTTGTAAACGGCGAAGCGGCGGTACTCCATGCGGCCGATGCCGGCGACGAACGGGGCGAAGGTCCGCACGATCGGGATGAAGCGGGCCAGGATGATCGTCTTGCCGCCATGCCGCTCGTAGAAGTCACGCGTCCGCTCCAGGTGTTTCTTGTTGAGCAGCCAGGACTTCTCCTTGGTGAAGACGCGCGGCCCGACCACCCGGCCGATCCAGTAGTTGACGGCATCTCCCGCGATCCCGGCCAGAATCAGGAAGAGCATCATCACGTCGAGTCGGACCGGCGAGTTATCCAGGGCACACAAGGCGCCCACGGCAAAGAGCAGCGAATCGCCCGGCAGAAACGGGGCAATGACCAGCCCCGTCTCGGCAAAGATGATGGCAATGAGCACCACGTACAGCCAGGGACCGAAATAGGCCGCCCACTCGACCAGGTGCCGGTCGAGGTGCAGGAAGAGATCGAGAACGGCCTGAAACACGTCCATGATTCGGTCCCTGATGGGCTAGGGGAGAGGCGGGCCGACTTCCGTGTGCGGCCCGGTCAGCAGCGCACGGCTACTTCACCCGTGCCAGTTCGAGGAAGATGCGGTTTTCACCCGCCTTGGCGGAGAAGGCCGTCGGCCGGGTCGTCTGCGTTGTCCAGCAGAGCTTGAGCACGTCGCCGCTCAGTTCATAGATGCCCAGCACGGTGACGTCTTTCTTC
>CALLZJ010000123.1 GCA_937858435.1 uncultured bacterium | reverse complement strand
GACCCAGGTCCTGTCCCGCCAGAGATTCGGCGTCGAGCCCCAGTACATGCGTCTGCCCGTGGATCAGCCGGTGGACGACGTGGCCGCCGATGCCGTGCTTCTGATTGGCGATCGGGCCATGCGGGCCTCCTTGCCTGGATTCGCCTACAGCTACGACCTGGGCCAGGAGGGGTTCGACTGAACCGGGCTGCCGTTCGTCTACGCCGTCTGGGCAGTCCGGCCGGGAGTGGAACTGGGTGCAGCCGAGGCCGCCTTCACCGAGGCCAAGCGGCGGGGAGTCGCCGCCCTTGCTCAGATCGCCCAGTCCGAGGCGGCACGACTGGGGCTCGATCCCGCCTACTGCCGCCGCTACCTGAGCCACGTCATACGCTTCGACCTGGGGCCGGCCGAACTGGCGGGGCTAGCCCGGGTCCAAGAACTCACCGCTGCCGCTGGCCTGGTGCCGACCCCGGCTGCCGGGCTCTCTTCCGTCGCTGCCCTTCGCTAGGGGCCCGCGGGCACCGTGAGGGTGTGGAGCACCTGTCCGTTCGTGCCGTTGTAGAGTCGAACCACGCCTTCCTGGCCACCGACGGCCACGAGGGTGCCGTCGCTGCTTGCCGCCAGAGCATACAGGTAGTCCGTGTTGCCGCCGAAGTTGCGCAGGTGGGCACCGTTGTCGACGTTCCAGAGCCGGGCCAGGGTGTCGCCACACACCGTGAGGACCTCGGGGCGCGGTCCGACCATGGCCAGGCGGGTGATCTGCCGGCCGTGTCCGCCGATCGTGCGGACCTGCTCACCCGCGGCGGCATCCCACGTCTTGATCACATGGTCTGCCCCGGCCGAGACGAGCAGCTTGCTATCCGCCCGCCAACCCACGTCGAGGACCTGATGGGTGTGCCCCTCGAACGACCGCAGGAAGGAGCCGCCGGGCACGTCCCAGAGCTTGATGAACTTGTCCGCCGCGGCCGTGGCGAGCATTTTGCCGTCCGGGCTGAAGCGGAGGCCGAAGATCGCGTCGGTGTGAGGCTGCTTGGGAGCCGCCACGACCTCCCCGGAGGTGACGTCGAACAGTTGCCATTCCCCCTCGGCGGCCGGGGCGCCGCCGCCCGCGGCCAGCAACTTGCCATCCGGGGAGAAGTCGAGGGCGAGGACCCGATCGGCGAAGCCCTCGAAACGCCGCACGATGGTCCCTTCCTTGACGTTCCACAGGATGACCTCCTGGAAGCCCGCGGCCGCCAGCAGTTCCCCTTGAGGATGGAAAGCGAGCGCATGAACCAGGTCGAGCTGGGCTTGCGGCAGCACCTGGCCCGAGGCATCCTTGAGTTCAGGCTGGACGAGAGCCCGCAGATACTTGCCCGTGGCCGCTTCGAAAAGGTGCAGCGTGGGGCCGCGTCCCACGGCCAGGGTGGCCTTGTCCGGGCTGAGGGCCAGGGCGAGCACGGGTTGGACCGAAGGTGGAATCTTGCCCAGCTTCGGCCCGGCCTTCGCCACGGGGCCGCCTTCCGAGGCCTTGGCCCCCTGGGCGATCCAAAGCTCCACCAGCGCTAACTCCTCGGGGGTAAAAGGCTCATCATCCTTGGGCGGCATGGGCGGCACGTCAGTCCGCCCCGCGAGCTTGATCAGCAGCGATTCGTCCGGCTTCCCCGCCACCAGCGCCGGGCCCGTCTTGCCGCCCTTCAGGAGCGCTTCGACCGACATCATGTCGAGCTTGCCCTTCTGGATCGCGCCGCCATGGCACGTCTCGCACTTGTTCTCGAAGATCGGCTTGATCTCGGTCTCGAAGTCGACCGGCGTGTCGCGAGCTAACTTGACAACCTTGATCGGCGGCAGCGGCTCGAACAGTTCCTTCTTGTCGTCCTTCTTGTCTTGACCGCTGGCCAACGCGGCACCGAGGCCGAGCACGATAGCGGTCAAGCAGAGGAGCAGGGCCGATACCAGACGCATCATGGGGGTCTCCAGGAAGGCGGTAGGTGGGAAGCCGCCTGGTGGGATGTTGGAGGCAGGTCCTGAGATTTTACCAGCCCTGGGCCGCTTGGCCAACCTTCGGATGTCAGCACGTCGCGGGCTAACAGATGCGCGGCAGTTGTTCACCGGCAGGCATGGGCAGGACTCGGCGTGCTCCCAGGGTCGTCCGCAGCGCCACGATGCCCGGATGCTCGGTGGTGACTTCACCCACGAGGACGGCCCGAGCGCCCAGGGGATGTTGCCGCAGGGCCGCGATGGCCAACTCGGCCACGTCAGCCCCCACGAAGGCCACCAGCTTACCCTCATTGGCAACCTGCAGCGGGTCCAGCCCGAACATCTCGCAAGCGGCGCGCACCTGGGGATCGAGGGGGACCGCCGCTTCGTCGATCTCCACGCCGAGCCGCGCCTGGCCAGCAATCTCGTTCAGCACCGCCGCCAGTCCGCCGCGGGTCGGGTCGCGCATCATCCGCAGTCCTGGCCCTGCCGCCAGCAACAATGTCTGGGCCAACTCCATCAGCGGCGCGGTGTCGCTGACCAGGGCCGTCTCGAACTCGAGCCCTTCCCGAACGCTGAGGATTGCCAGGCCATGATTGCCGAGCGGCCCCGAGACCAGCACGCGGTCGCCTGGCTGCAGCCGCGCGTGGCCGAGCTGAACGCCGGGCGGGATCACGCCCAGCCCGGACGTGCTGATGTACCGGCCGTCGCCATGGCCCCGATCGTGTCGGGCGCGATGGCCTGCAGCGCAGCCAGTTCGGTGTCTTCCAGGGTTACCACCAGCACCAGATGCCGTTCAACCAGTCGGCCGACGCTTTCCAGCATCAGTTCGGCCCCGGTCGGGTCGCTGAAGTCGGAAAACAGCACGATCAGTGAGCGCCGTTGCAGCCGCGCGGTGAGGGTGGCGAGAGCGAGGACGAAGTTGCTCTCCTCGGCGTGATAGTCGAGCCCGGCCGCAGCCGACTGGAGCCGGTGGAACGCGCGCGCATCGGCCACGAACGGGGTCAAGACTTCGGGTTTGCGGGCAAATCCGAACAGCGCCACCCGGTCACCGCCCTTGAGCGCGACATAGGCCGCGGTCAGCGCGGCGGTGACCGCCCGGTCGATCCGGGGCAGTCCGTCGACCGGCTCGCACATCGCCTGCCCGCAATCGAACGCGAAGACGATCTGGTTGTTGCGCTCGCTTTCGTTCTCGCGCGCATAGAGCCGGGTGTGGCGGGCGCTCGCCTTCCAGTC
>CALLZJ010000122.1 GCA_937858435.1 uncultured bacterium | reverse complement strand
AGGCTGGGTCGTTGGTACGGCCTGAGTCCATGTCGGCGACTTGGCGAAAACAGGTCAAGCTGGGAAGCACCACACTCCGGGACGACCGGGATTGGCAACCCAGCGGGGCGTTTGATACCGCCTGGGAGCATTTCTGTAAAGCCGGTGTTTGGCGGCGGCGGGAGCCTCAGTTCAGGGCCATGAGAGAAGGGCCATAGACTGGCTGACTGGGCAGTCGTGCTTGACGCGTGTCAACACGAGATTTGAATACTGCCGATGGGCCGACCACGGCACCCCAACTCGCACATCGAGCGAGCTGTTCAGTACGCCGAGGCTTTGGGATGGCGGGTGGTTATCTTCAAGGGTCATGCTTGGGGTCGCTTGTACTGCCCATGGAGCACTCGGGAGGGGTGCATCATCAGCATTTGGTCGACGCCAAAGGTATCTGAGAACCACGCGCGACACATTCGCAAGAAGGTCGATTCCTGTCCGCACCGCGGCGAACGTGGCCAGGACGACGTAGAGGAAGGCGAGAAATGAGTGCGAAGCGGGCGCGCGAGCGAGAGTACGACTTTGCCCTGATTCTGACCGGGGTTCGCGAGTTGACCACAGAAGTCGAGAACGCACTGTTCGAGGCCGGCTGCGATGACGCGACCCTAAGCGTCCAGTACGGCTCCATCTACATGGAGTTCTCCCGGACGGCCGCGTCTTTGAAGGACGCCATCCTGAGCGGCATTCGAGACGTGCGGAAGGCGGGCATCGGTGTCGACGTGTGGCGCGTGGACGGGTGCAACTTGGTGACTCTTGCCGAGATCGCCCGGCGGGTTCGCCGGAGTCGCCAACTCGTCCATCAGTACATGACGGGCAAGCGTGGGCCGGGCGGGTTTCCGGCCCCGGAGTGCAATCTGACCGATGGACAGCCGCTCTGGGCTTGGTGCGCTGTCAGTTACTGGCTGTGGCAGAACGATATGATCCGCCCAGAAGAACTCCAGGACGCCGAGATCGTGGCGGCAATCAACAACGCCCTGGAGCATGCGCATCAGCGTGGCCGAAATCCGAAGTTGGTCGAGGAGGTGGCCCGAGCCGTAGCGCAGATGTGATTTCGGCAGGGCGTGTCAAGTGCCCGCGACCGGCACCCCAACGCATGGAGCCGCGCTTTCCTGGCCCGCATGAAGGCAGATCAGTCGTGGCCGCAGTGGATTCCGTGAAGCAGAAGTGACAGTTGAACGAGGGCGCAGGGCAAAGGTCCAGGGACCGAACCGCTTCTGCAAGACGCCTCCACGCTTCGCGTCTCCATGTTCTGTGCTGCAACTGGCGCCCGGCCCCGCCAGGCCCGTTCACCGCCGGGCTCTGCGTTGATGAAAAAAATTTCCTGCGCACGCTTGCCTTTCTCATTGTGATTGCAACAATTGCGGGGTTGGCGAAGGCGGGATGGGGTGAAATCAGGCCGAGCGTCGATTACAAGGCGATCTCCATGATGACGTGGAGCCGACCAAGGCCGGTACGCGCGTGCTGAACTGAAACCCGGACTCCGAGCCTACCGATCCTCCCGACCCGCGTGGCGTGGAAGCGCTCAGAGCGACATTTCCCCCAGCCGTGCCGGCACCGAGATTCGCCGCTTACCGAATGCAGTTGCTTCGATTCCGACACCCGAGGGTCCATCATGAGTTTCCCCGTTCCGTTCGTCCCCGATGGTGGTTATGGCGGCTCCCGTGGGTTTGGGGCCGACCGATCCAACGTGGCCAAGAAGCTGGGGCTGCCGAGTCTGCTGCACGGAGCCTGTGACATGGTCGCGTCCCCAGGCACGCCGGTCCGGGCGGTTGACGGCGGGACGGTGCTGTACGAGCCGCGAGCGTTTTTCGGCGATGAGAAGCTGATGACCTACGAGTTCGCCATCCGCCACACCAGCGGGTTCATCGCCCGGTATTGCGAGATCGATTCCGTCGTCCTGGCACACCCGGGGCAGACGGTCAAGAAGGGCCAGGTCATCGCCTATATCGGCGATCAGCCAGGGACCAACCGCAACGCCAAGCACCACGGGTTCGACATGCTCCACTTTGAGATGTACAGCGGCAAGGCGAGCGGCAGCTTCATCGTCGACACGAAGAATCCCGCCAACGGGCCCTACTATCGGCGCAGCGACTTGATCGATCCCACGCCCTATTTGCGCAAGTGGCAGGCAACGGCCGTCTGGCCGGCGCACCAGGACCTCTACCCCACCGACCTGGACGATGATGGCCGGGTGTTCCTCATCCCTCCGTCGTGAGCCCCGCGGCCTAGACGGGTCATCACGGCATCGAGGTCCTGACGAAGGACGGCCGCCTCAAACTCGCCGAGGAGCTGACGCCGGTTATGGTCGTCGCTCCTCGGCAGGGTGCGGGGAGTGCCCGCGACTACCCCGCATTCAAGGTCGGCGACTCCACTATTTCGCCGTCGGGCCGAGTGGCATCGGCCACAGACCTCCGACTCTTTTCATTACCAATCCCGCCCCACCGTTTCCGGGCCGTCCGACGCCCGCACGGCCTCTCTCTCGAACCGCCGCAGCCACACTGCTGCTTTAGGGGACGTGCCTCTGGCGGAGTTCCAGTGCCGCCGCGTTAGGGGCAGGGAAAGGCAAGGCACTTTCCCATGGTCGATCCGACATCTAGGTTGAACTGGAGCAAGTCCACACAGCAGAAACCGCGTTGTCAGAGGCAGCATGGCCATCGAATCTAGTCCTGGTTCCGCTCCATCCCCCGACCTCTGGCAACGAAGTAGTCGGCTCTTCCGCGGCGGCTTGATCATGGCCATGGGCGGCATCGCCTTCGCGGCTCCATTCGTCGTCGGATCGCCCGGACTCTTCCTGACTGGCCTGCTCCTCATCGTGTGCGGCAGTCTGGAAATGCTCGAAACCTTCTGGTCCGGCGATTCCTCGAGCACACGCTGGAACTACTTAAGCGGCGAGATGTCGATCCTGGCGGGCATCCTGCTGCTGAACAAGCCGGAGCTGATGCTGCGGGCGGTCGCGCTGTTCCTGGCGGTCATCTTCGTGATGGACGGAATCAGCAAAGGGGTGGCCTGCTGGCGGGCCAGGAGAACCGGGGCGGCGTGGGGCGGGCTGCTCCTCATTGGCGTGGTCAAGGTTGCCCTCGCCGTGATGCTGATCCTGCGCTGGCCGATCTCCGATTGGCCCATCGTGGGCGTGGTGGTGGGGATTCACATGCTGACGGCCGGTTGGTCCATCCTGCTGGGCCGAACGCACGTGTCAGGCGCGGTGGCCATCGGGCCCGATGAGCACCCCGATGGGCTACTGCAGTTGCCGGCCCATCCTGCCCTCGGTGTGCTCAAGTCCACTTTGGATGACGAGTACCGCAAGCGTCGCGCCAGCGATGCCCGCTGGTGCTGGGTCTTCATGATCGTCCTCTTTACGATCCACCTGGGTCGCATGCGGGTCGACTGGAACGTCGTGGGCATGATCGACCCGCTCGTTGCCCTGGCCGGCGATTTAGGCATGGCACTACTGGCGGCCTTCTGCTTCATCATGCCCGTCTGGCTCGGGTGGCGCAAGCTGACCCGGCCCCTGGAGCGAAGCGGCTGGCGGCGGGCACTGGCTCGCGCCGACGCAGGCCGACCGCCTGGGCTTCTGGACCGAGTAATGCAGTGGTGGCTCATGGGCCGGCTGCGCTTCGCCGACCGTCTCCTCCGGATCCGCCGTTCGCCGCGTGAGGCGCTGGCCTGGGGCCTGCGTGCCGGGTTGCCGGTCGCTGCCGTCATCGTCGCGATCAATCCGCTTTGGGGCAACAATAACTACTTCTTCAACACGGAAACCTGGGCCAGCGGCGTCTGGCATCGCTGGGCCGAAGCCCGCACCGATACCTGGCGTGAGAACTTGATTCGCGCTATCCAGCAGCACTACGCGGATGTTCCCCAAGACCGTCTCTTTCGCGTCGAGCCTCCCATCGTCGGCGACGAAGATTTCAGTTTCATCGTGATTGCCGACAATGGCGACGGCGGAGCCGCCCAGCATTCGCTCCGCCATCAGTATCTCGCGCTCGGCAATCGGCCCGATGTGAAGTTCCTGGTGGTCTCGTCAGACGTGATCTATCCCGATGGTGCCATGCGGGACTACGAAGAGAGGTTCTACCTGCCTTTCAAGGGATTCACGAAGCCGATCTACGCCATCCCCGGCAACCACGATTGGTACGATGCCAACGAGGGCTTCAATGCCAACTTCCTGGATGCCGAGTCTGCCCGCGTTTGCATGCAGAACCGGCTGGAAACGGACAGCCTCTGGACGGCCAGGTCGCAGCGGCGCATTGACGGCTTCATTGCGGAAGCCGCACGGCTCCGAGGGGAGTTTGGCGTCAGCACCGGCCATCAGAAGGGCCCGTTCTTTGAAATACAAACGAACCAGTTCGCGTTGATCGCCGTCGATACCGGCGTGCTCATGACCGTGGATGCCGCCCAGTGGGACTGGTTTAAGGCCGCCCTCGAGCGTTCCCGGGGGAAATTCCGCATGGTGGTCCTCGGCCATCCGCTCTACACGGGGGGCAATTATCAGGGCGATCCCAACAAGCTGAAAGGCGAGTGGACTCCGCCGCTGGGCACGCCGTTCGGGGCCGACACCGAGCCGATCACCGCCGTTCACAAGCTTCTCAAGGAAGAGAAGGTCGAGGTCGTGATGGCCGGCGACATGCATGACTTCGAGCACTACAAGGAGTCGTACAAGGCCGACGGCAAGGAGCGCACCATGTACCACTTCGTGAACGGCGGAGGCGGGGCCTACATTGTCGTTGGCCTGCCATTCGATTGGCCGCGCCATCCCGACCTGCCGGACTGGACCTACTTCCCCCGCAAGGATGCCATCATCAAGAAGCTCGATGCCCAGACGCCGTTCTGGAAGATGCCGCTCTGGCTGTGGGTGAAGCACCTGAGCGGCTGGCCGTTCTCGGGCTACATCCTGTCGGCAGCCTTTGATCACAACAAGGCTCCCTACTTCCAGAGCTTCGTGGAAGTGCAGGTACTCAATTCAAAAAGGGAAGTTCACTTCATTCCGTATGGTGCCAACGGCCCCTTGCGCTGGCGGGAGTTGGAGAACTTTGAGGCCTGGATGCCTTCCGAGAAGACTCCCGAAGATCGGGCGAGCTTCATCGTCAAGATGCCGTCGGAGTAGCGTTCCAGTTTGCTTCGTACAGTTCTGGTCGGGCGCCGGGCAAGTAAACAGGCCAGTGGGCGAATGATCGGAGCCAAAGATGACGGCTGCCATACTGATGCGCCTAGCCAGGCCTGAGGACCCTCCGCTGCTAGAAGCCATCCGCGAGGCCGCATTCGCGCCAGTCTTTGCGTCGTTCCGCGAGATACTGGGCGATGCACTCTATGAGACGGTGCAGTTGCATGAGGATCAGGCCCAGTCGGAGCTACTCGCCGCACTGCTATCCGCTGGGTCCAAGTGGGAGGTCTATGTTGCCGAGGTGGCCAAGACCGTGGTCGGGTTCGTCGCAGTCCAGTTGAACCAGGTCACGCGGGTGGGCGAGATCGGGCTCAATGCGGTCCACCCAGACTGGGCTGGCCAAGGCATCGGAACGGCCATGTACGAGTTCGCGCTGTCCCGCATGAAGGAAGCGGGCATGCGAGCAGCGACCGTTGCCACCGGGGCGGACGCGAGTCATGCCCCGGCGCGCCGAGCCTACCAGAAAGCAGGCTTCGCGGCGCAGATTCCTAGTGTCTGGATGTGTCGGTGGGTATAGCTGGCTCATTCGGCTCGCGTCGCATCTGAACTGAGTCGCTTGCCACAAGGAAAATGGGATCCAATGAAAACTCACCACTCTCCTCGTTCCTTCTATTAGGCTTGGCCGGCTGCGCCCAGGAGACCACGTACGAGGGACGTTGTGCTTTCGACGAGGCGCCTGCCGACGATAAACCCCTAAGGAACTGGCTCGAGGCGCAGCCGGGTGTGCGCGACGTCAGCGTAAATCGGGAAGGAAAGACCATTCGCTTCCGCTACACCAAAGAAGAAGCGAGCCAGGAGCCCAAGTACCTTGCGCCCCCTGCCGAGGACCTGGGCTACGGCAAACCGCGGGTCGTCGAGTACTTCACCGTCGGGCCAAGGCAAATGCTAGCACGCCTGCCCGCCGACCGAATGAACTCCATTGGCAACGTCCGGGGATACCAATGAGCACTGCTTCACAGGCCAGTAGCCGCGGTCGAGCGGCCTGTCTCTTCGCGGGTTGGATGCACTACGTGATCGGGTTCTTTACCGGGGTGGCTCTCGGCATGGGGATCGACGCGCTGCTCGACATGTTGGCTGGCCGCGACCTGGATTCGTGGATCCATCTGAAGTATCAAATGCAGTCGGTGGCGATCCTCGGCGGCGGGGCGGTGTCGCTACTGGGACTGTGGATGGGCTGGCGCAGCTACGGTCCCGCCCGCGACGCCGCGGCCGGGCTGAACCCGAAGCCCTCTGCTTTTCTGCAATCACTGCTGGCGATCCGGCAGCGCGGCGCAATCCGACTGTTCCAACCGCTCGGCGAAGTGTTGCATGCCCGCTTCGCCGTCCTGACCGGTGCGGCGGCATCGCGGTCCTAATCGCGGACGGCCTACTCGTGAACCGGATCGCGCGCTGGCGCACGGCCGGACGCATGGGGCCCAATTGAACCACAAGAACGCGCCCGCCGCGTCGCGGATCGCCCGCGACGGGGTATAATGACGCGCGCGGAACATCGGTCCGGCCACCGGCAAGCGATGTTCTCCCCAGGGCAACGAACAAGGAGTGATCCAATGGCGACTGGTCCCGAAATGTACGATGCGCTCAAGAACGCGACGGCTATGCTTCCGGTGGGATCTCAGTTCGGCATTCACCAGCGAGATGAAAAGGACCTTTTCAAACTCAATAAAAAGGATCTCATTTCTCGCGGGTATGGTCCGGTTGTAGCTGAGACAGTAGACGATGCTCTCTTGCGAAGAGGCGACATAGGCCCGTTGGGCGATAGCATGGGCTTGGTCTTGTTCGTGGACAAGAATGCACTGCCGCTAATTCCGTAACAGGTTCCTCTCGTCCCACGCCCAACCCCCTGCCCCCGTCAGTTGTACTCCTCGCCCGTAAGCTTCAAGAACGCCTGGTAAAAGTTGAACTCCCGGGTGTGCAGCGTCACGGGGATTTCGGACGTGAGCAGTTCGGCCAGGTCGCGGCGGGCGGCGTCGTTGGTCAGGTGCATCTCCCGCCGTTCATGGGTGCCGTTCCGCTCCAGGACCACGTCGACGATCCGCTCGGTGTGCCGGACCTTGAAGGCGGTCGGCGTATCGAGATCGATGAGCTTGCCATGGTTGATGATGGCCACCCGGTCGCACATCTCCTCGACCTCGGTCATGTTGTGAGTGGTGACGAAGACGGTGGTGCCGGCCCGGGCGAGTTCCTGCAGGATGCGTCGGATGCGGGCCGTCGAGTGGACGTCGAGGTTGGCCGTCGGCTCATCGAGCAGGAGCAACTCCGGCTCGTGCAGCAGTTCCCGGGCCAGGAGCAGCTTCTTCTTCATGCCCTTGGAGTAGGCGAGGACGGGCAGATGGCGGGCCCGGTCCAGCTCGACGAGTTCCAGGCAGTAATCGATCCGGTTGAAGTTCACGTCGTACAGTTCGGCGAAGAGACGCAGGTTCTGCTCGGCGGTGAACTCGTCGAAGTGGTTCTCGGTGTCGGGGACGTAGCCGAACCGGGGCTTGATGGCGTCGAACTCGCGGTTCAGGTCGAGGCCGAAGATGCGGACCGCGCCGCTGCTGATGCCAACCTGCTGAGTCAGACAGAGGAACGTGGTGGTCTTGCCGGCCCCGTTCGGACCGAGAAGCCCGAAGATCTCCCCACGCCGTACGGTGAAGGTGAGGTCGTCGACGGCGACGAAGCTGCCGTAGCGCACGGAGAGGTGGTCGAGATCGATGGCCGGTGCATCCGGGGTCGGCGTGGGGGCGTGGGACATGGCATTGCCAGGGCGTGGGGTTAGGCGAGGGGACGGCGGGCGACGGCCAGGACCGCCCGACCAGCCAGGGTGGGGGGCATGAGGAGCTGTTGGGTGCCAGCGGCGAGCAAGGCGGCGGCAGCGGCCGTGCCCGCTTGGCGGCGTGGACGGCGGCCAATCACCTGATGCACCAGCCCCAGCTTCTCCATCGGATACGGCAGCAGCGGCAGTTCGCGGTCGTCCGTGAAGTCGATCAGGGCGGCGTCGGAGCGGCGGACCGCGGCGATGCCGACCGCGGCCAGGCTGTTCTCGCTCAGCCCGGCCCGCAGCAAGGCCAGCCCCACCTGAGCCGCGAAGTCGGCCGAGTCCACCCCCCGGCAGGTGGCCACTCCCAGCGCCAGGCTCGGCGGCCGATAGATCAGCGCCGAGCCGCCCAGTTCAGGCGGCAGCGGATAGAGCCGATCTGTGATCAGGATCAGGGCGTCGGCCTCGCCTTCGGCGGGTATCTCGGTCACCGGCGTGCAACAGGAGGGCAAGCCGCCCCAGAGCAGCCACCAGTCCT
>CALLZJ010000121.1 GCA_937858435.1 uncultured bacterium | reverse complement strand
GGGGCGGCGCGGCCCTTGCCCCGGACCCCGCGGGGGGGGCCCCCGCCGAAGAGGCCGGCGGGACGCCCTGAGCTCAGTCTGCGTCTGAGCCTCAGCCGCCGCGCCGCGCGACCGCCGCCGAGATTTCGACCGGACCGCCGAACAGCAGCATGTAGACGCGCCGGCCCGGCGCTAAGGAGACGCCGACGGCGATCAGCAGCGCCCCGAGAAACACGCCGATCATGCGCGCGCGATGCCTTTTCACGTTGCCGTTGCGGATGGCGATGAGCGCCCCGCCGACGCCGAAAAAGGTCGGCGGCACGAACAGAGGGAGCGGCGAAAACCCAAACAGCGGGGGCTTGCCCCCGCCCGCACCGCTCTGGCGGACCACCACCGCCGTAACGGCGGTGACGGCCATCGCCGTCACATAGGTCCAGCCAAGCGCCTTGTGCAGCCGCGTGCCCTTCTTGAGACTGAAGATGACGAGCCCGAGCGCGAAGGCGACAAGCGCCGCGACCCAGTGCGCCTGGATCTCAAGCGGCGACAGCTTGGTGAATACGTCCCAGTTCATAACCCCCCGACATACGACGCGGCTTGACTATCGCCGCGCCGCGACCGTTTATCCAGAGACATTTTCAGGCGGAGCGCGATGGCCTTTACGGTTCCCCAGCGACACGCGACGGCGCGGATCGGCCTGCTCGGCGGATCGTTCAATCCGGCCCACGCCGGCCATCGCGAGATTTCGCTCGCGGCGCTCGACTGGCTCGGCCTGGAGGCGGTCTGGTGGCTGGTCAGCCCCGGCAACCCGCTGAAGGACCAGGGCTCCTACATGCCTTACGCCGAACGGGTGTGGCGGGGGGGCGGCCGACCCGCGGCGCCTGCCGTGGGTGGCAGGGGTGGAGCCGACATGGCTCCTGGCGCCCCCGCCGAGGGCAACTTTTTTGCCGACTCCGAGAAGGGGATGAACCTGGGCCAAAGCGTGACTTCCATGGCCTCGGGCGTCGATCTGGGAGACTTCTTCGCCTACCCCATCGACCAGCCGGTGAGCATCACGCGGCAAAAGTCGGCCATGCTCCCCATTATCAGTCAGCGGATCGGCGGCACGAAGGTGAGCATCTATAACCCCAGCGTGCATGCCAAGCATCCGCTCCTGGGGCTGCGGCTGAAGAATTCGAGCGGCCTGCACGTGATGCAGGGGCCGATCACCATTTACGAAGGTAATAGCTATGCCGGCGACGCTCGCATCCTCGACATTGTGCCCGGCGACGAGCGGCTCATCAGCTATGCCATGGACCTGGGGCTGGAGGTCAATCCCGAGGTCAAGGCCCGGCCCCAGCAGCTCACCGCTCTCAAGATCGTCAAGGGCGTGTTGGAGGTGACGCAGAAGCTTGAAGCAGCCCAGACCTATGCCGTCAAGAACCGCGGCGAGCAGCCGCGGACGCTGGTCATCGAACAGCCGATCAAGCCTGGCTGGAAGCTGACGAAGCCGGACCGGCCGACCGAGCGGAGCCGCGATCTCTATCGGTTCCAACTCGACGTGGCGGCCGGACAGTCGACGTCCCTTGAGGTGATGGAGGAGCAACTGGTCAGCAGCACGCTGGCCATCACCACACTGGACGAGAACGCCCTGCGCTTCTACATCTCATCCGGCGTGGCCAGCCCCGAGTTGCGGCAGGCCCTGGAGAAGGCGATCCAGATGCGGACGGAGATGGCCCGGACCGAACGGCAGCGGCTCGAACTGGAGGCGCAGCTCAACTCGATCCGCGAGGATCAGACGCGGATGCGGGCCAACCTGCGTGAGTTGCCGCCCACCTCGGCCGCCTACAAGCGGTACCTGGAAAAGCTCGATTCGCAAGAAGGCGAGATCGAGAAGCTGCAGGACAGCATCAAGAAGCTGCGCCTGGCCGAGGAGCAGCAGCGGCGCGCCTTCGAGGAGTTCCTGGCCAATCTGAACGTCAAGTAGGCTGCGTAGGTCGCTGTGGCTGCCGACGCACGGCAACGAATCGTGTTCCAGGGCGTGGTGCAGGGGGTGGGCTTTCGCCCCTTCGTCCACGCCCTGGCGCTGCGCCATGGGCTGGTGGGATTTGTGGCCAACGATGCGGCCGGGCTTGTGATCGAAGTGCAAGGCCAAACGGAGCAGGTCGCGGCGTTCGCTGCGGCAGTCGAGGCTCGCCCGCCGGCACCAGCGTGCATCACTGCCGTCCGCATGACGTCGGTGCCGCTCCAAGCCGACCAGACCTTCCGCATCGCCGCGAGCACAGACGCGGGCGGCTGGTCCTCCTTCCCCGCTCCGGACCTGGGGATGTGTGCCCGCTGCAGCGCGGAACTGCTCACGGCCGCCGATCGACGCCACCAGCATCCCTTCATCAGTTGCAGTGAGTGCGGCCCCCGTTTCACGATCACGCGCACCCTGCCCTTTGACCGCGCCACGACTACGATGGCGGGTTTCGAGATGTGTGCCGCCTGCTGGGGCGAGTATGACGATTCGACCGACCGCCGCTTTCATGCCCAGACCTTGGCCTGCCTTGACTGTGGACCCCGCCTGCGCCTGGTGCGTGCGGGGCAGGTAGACCTCTTGGACCGTGAAGCGCTCGCAGCCGCGCGGCTGATGCTACAGCAAGGGCTCATCCTCGCGGTCAAGGGCATAGGCGGCTTCCACCTGGCCTGCCGGGCCCCCGACCTAGAGGCCGTGCGCCGGCTGCGGCAGCGCAAGCAGCGTGGAGCCAAACCCCTGGCCGTCCTCGTCGGCAGCCTGGAGGAGATTCGCGGCTATGCGCGGATCAGTCCAGCCGAGGCAGAGCTATTGGCCAGTCCAGCCCGGCCCATCGTCCTTCTCGCCGTGAAGGGCTCGGGCGCGGCGTTGGCCGCTCTTGTCGCTCCGGGGCTCGACGTCGTCGGCTTCATGCTGCCCTATGCCCCGCTCCATGCGCTGCTGCTCGAAGGCACGCCGCTCGTGCTGACCTCGGGCAACCTGGCTGATGAGCCCATTGCCACCGCCAACGACGAGGCATGCCGCCGGTTGGCCAACGTCGCGGATGGTTTCCTGGTCCATGATCGGGAGATCGTGCAGAGTTGCGATGATTCGGTCGTTCGCGTTTGTGCGGAAACCCCGCTCCTGCTGCGGCGGGCTCGGGGCCTCGCACCCCAGCCCATGCGGCTGCCGCGGTCGGTTCCTTCCATCCTGGCGGTGGGGGGCGAGATGAAATCCGCCTTTGGAATCAGTCGCGGCGATCAGGCCTTCCTGAGCCAGCACCTGGGAGAACTAGGCCAGGTGGAAACGCTCGCGGCTCTGGAACAGACGGTGGACCATTTCCTCCGACTGCTCCACTGCATGCCGCAGCTTGTGGTGTGCGACCTTCATCCAGGTTACGTGTCGAGCCAATGGGCCCAGAACTGGGCACGGCAGCGCGGCCTACCCTGCGTGGCGGTGCCGCATCATCAGGCCCATCTCGCCGCCCTCCTCCTCGATGCCGAAGTGGAGCCTGGCACGCCGGTGCTCGGCGTCTGCTTCGACGGCACGGGCTACGGCAAGGGCGGACAGATCTGGGGTGGCGAGTTCATTAGCTCCGAGTCAGCGGGCATGCGGCGGGTGGGCCATCTCCACCAGGTGCCCCTGCCCGGTGGCGATGCCGCCATCCACTTTCCCTACCGCGCCGCGCTGGCGCATCTCTGGGCCGCGGGACTGGCCTGGGACGACGACCTGCCCTGCGTTCGCGCTGCCACGGAACAGGAGAGACGCCACCTGCTTTGGCAGTTAGAGCGGCAGGTCGGCTGTGTGCCCACCAGCAGTATGGGCCGGCTTTTCGATGCGGCCGCGGCCATGCTGGGTGTGTGTGCCGTCTCGACTTATGAAGCCCAGGCGGCCATGGAACTCGAAGCCATGGCCGAACTGGGGCCGGACGCGACGAGAGCCCTGGATGAGTTCGGCTGTCGCTTCGCGGTTCAGACATCCGCGGACAATCCAATTCAGCTCGATCCAGGTCCGCTCTGGGCCGGCTTGCGGGCCGGGCTGAGGGCGGGCGTGCCGGTGCCGACTTTGGCTGGCTGCTTCCACCTTGCCGTGGCCAATGCGATCGGCGAGGTGGCGGAACACGGGCTACAACGAATCAGCACCTCGACCATCGGGCTGACCGGAGGCGTGTTTCAGAATGCCAAGCTGGCGGCGTTGGTGCAGACCCAGTTCCGGGCCCGAGGCTGGCGGGTGCTGACGCATCGGCAGGTGCCGCCCAACGACGGCGGCCTGGCTCTGGGACAACTGGGGCTCGCCGCGGGTCTCATTCCCGGCGGATCGGCGTGGGCTTGAGCGTGCCGTCGGGCTGCTTCACCACGGAGACCATTGTCACTTCAGCTTCGGTGACGTCCAGAGCCTGGCCGCCCCGCTCGGCCTCGACGGCGACGTGCATGGTGATGGAGGTGCGGCCCAGCCGGACGGGGCGGGTACGGAAGCTGACCACGTCGCCGACCAGGACTGGCTTGTGAAACTCGATCTTGTTCATGGCGACGGTGACGATCAGATCGCAGGCGCTACCAAGCAGATTGATCTCGTGGCGGGCGCCGATGGCGGCGGCCTGGTCGATGTAGCTGAGGAGCACGCCGCCAAAGATGGTCTGCGCCGGGTTGAGGTCCCGGGGCATCATGACGACCTTGATGGCCAGATAGCGTTCGGACATGGCCAGCGGCATCCACGCGTGGTCGGGGCATAAGGAAAGCCGCTGCCCAGCAGCGGCTTCGTCCTGGCGGCAATCGGACTCTGCGCCGCCCTCGGAATCCTATGGCCGGCGAGCGGTGAGCGGCAAGGTCCGAGCTAGATCGTCCCGCCCAGCGACGGCGGCGTGCCGTGCATCGGCACCGGCCCCACGATCGTCCCCTGCGGCAGGTCGGGATCGTAGCTGATCATCTTCACGTCCGTGCCGTGGGTGTGGTAGGTGTTGTTGGAATTGATGTAGTAGTAGCCCTGGGTGTCGATCGCAGCCCCGGTCCAGGTCTGCTTGTTCTTGGCGCAGATCTCCATCCACTTGCGGGCATAGCGCGAGTAGTCGTTGCCCAGTTCGTCGCGGATCGCTTGGGCCATGTCCCGAGCCACGGTGACGCCGAAGGTCGCATCGCCCGGCGACGTGTAGCGGAAGCCGAGCAGAGCCTGGAGCGGCCCTTCCTGAGTGCACAGGAGCCGAGCCCAGTCCAACCCATACGACTTGCGGTCCTTGTCTTCCACCTTCTCGCCGAAGCGGTTCCAGAAGAGCACGCTGCAGCCGTTGATGATGAGCACATCCAGGTCCCAGGGGCTGTTGACCAGGTCGAGCGTGCGAACGGGCTTGGACCAGTGCTTGAGCAGCTCCACGGGCGAGAGCCAATCGGGGTGGTGGCCGCCCAGAATCAGGTTGCCGTTCCACCAGGAGCCGTGGCCGGTGTAGAAGAAGATGTCGGCCGGACTGCGGACAAAGGCCCAGGCCTGGGCGTTCTCGGGGCGGCGCGGCCGGGCGATGCCCTCTTGATCCGCCACGAGCACTTCGACCACCTCGACGCCGCCGGAGAGGAAGAGCTGTTTGGCGTCCGGCTTGCGCTTGGCCTTCTCGCCGGTCCGCTGTCCCACGAGGGGGGGCTGCACGCCCGCGCCGCGGAAGCCAAACTGTGGCCGGAGCAGGTCGCGGAACACGCCGTCGGCCAGACCCATCGGCCGGGCCACCGTCGCCAATTCCGGCACCTGATCCATGTTGAGATTGAAGATCGAGTTCACCAGGGGGATCGAGCCGGAGTAGTGGCCATTCTCCCGGCGGAGCGTCGCGGTCGGCGTCGTCGCGCTGCGCGTGGAGTTGAAGCGCGACCAGCCCTGAAACTTGCCCACGGCGTTTGGCTCGCGGGCCCGCACTTCGACCTTGAGTGTTTCGGGCGGCCGGTCCTCGAAGTCGCGGGTGATCTTCACGCGCACGTTCAGCTTTTCGACCGTCAGCCCGATCACATCCCATGTGGGATCGATGGGTCCGCCGCCATCCTTGGTAATCTCAACGCTTTCGATCGTGGTGGCCACGGACAACTCCCTCGGGTGCTAGCGCCGTGGCCGCGGTCTCCTTGGCCGCTCACCGGCGCCGTCATTCGCCAAGCCCGGGGCCAGGCCGTTTGTGCCGCGGCAGCGGTGCTTGTTCCGAAAGCTCTTGCCCGGCCCGGGCGATCGGATAATATACATATGTTCATTATTCGTTCCGGGCTCGGGAGGGTTCTTCATGTCCACGCCTGCCGCCGCTCGGGTGGCCGACCTGAGTGAACGCCTGCGCCGGCTGGAGACCGGTGGCCGGCCCCACTGGCCGCGGAGCCTGCCGCTGGGGGTGCCCGGCCTGGAGGCGCTGCTCCCGGAGGGGCGGCTGCCGGCCGGCGGGCTGGGGGGACTGCTCGCGGCGGAGCCGGGGTGCGGTGTCTGGACGCTGGCCCTGGCTCTGGCCCGCGCCGCCTGCACCGAGGGGCGGGGGCTGTTGCTGGTCGATCCGGAGGGGAGTTTCTATCCGCCCGCGGCCTGGGCCTGGGGCATCGACCTGAAGCGGACGGTGCTGGTGCGGCCGGGGTCGGCGTCGGCGGCGCTCACCGCCCTGGCCCAGGCCTTGCGATGCTCGGCGCTGGGGCTGGCCGTCGGCTGGTTCGACCGCATCGGCAGCACCGACTTCCGCCGGCTGCAACTGGCGGCGGAGGCCAGTGGCACCGTGGGCCTCTTGCTGCGACCGGCCGCGGCGCGGTCGGCCCCCTCTTTCGCGGCGGTCCGTCTGGCCCTGGCTCCCCTGCCGTCTCCCGGTCTGGGGCGGCGGCGCGTGGCCCTTGAGGCCCTGCATCCCTGGCGGGAGCGGGCAGGCGTGGGACTGGTTCTGGAAATCGACGATGAGACGCATCATCTGTGTGCACTTGCCCGCGTGGCCCCTGCAGCGGCTGCTGCACGGCCAAGCGCGACCGGCTGAGCCGACGGTCATCGTGGGGCACCACGGCCGGCAGCCGCGGGTGCAGTGGCTGTCGTCCCGAGCCCGGCAGCGTGGCGTTCGGGCGGGGATGCCGCTGGCAGAGGCACGGGCCGTGGCTGCCGGTCTGCAGATCCATGAGGAAAACCCACATGCGGACCGCGCGGCCCTGGCCCAGTTGGCGACCTGGGCCGAGCGGTTCACGCCCCTGGTGGCCTGGGACGAGACGGTGCCAGCGAGCTTGCTGCTGGACATCACCGGCTGCGCGGCCTGCTTCGGTGGCGAGGAACGGCTGCTGGCCGCAGTCGCGCAGGGCTTCAAGGAGCTGGGCTGGCAGGCGTGGATTGCCCTGGCCGACACGGTCGGAGCGGCCTGGGCTCTGGCCCATTACGGCGGCAGCGCTGCCAAGCCGATCCAGCACCGCCTGGGGGAAAGTCTGGCCGAACTGCTGGCCCTGCCCGTCGAGGGATTGCGGCTGGAGCCGAACGTGCTGGAGCGGCTTCGGAAGCTGGGCCTCGATCGCCTGGGGCAACTGCTGGCCTTGCCGCCGGACAGCGTCGCGGTCCGCTTCGGTCCCAGCGTGCAGCGGCGTCTGGAGCAGATGTTCGGCCGATTGGCGGAGCCGCTCGTCTGGCATCGGCCATTGCCGGAGATCGCCTTGCATCAAGAGATGGAGCCGGGCACGAGTCGGCAGGAGGAACTGCTGGCGGTGGCGCGGCCCTTGCTGGCGGAGGCGGCTCGGGAGTTGGGGCGGCGTTGCCGGGGAGCCCGGCGGCTGGCCTGCCTGCTGGTCGTGGAGGCCGGTCCGCCCCGGGAGGTCCGCCTCGAGTTGGCCCGGCCCAGCCAGGAGGCCGACCGCTGGGCGGAACTGCTGCGTCTCAAGCTGGAACCGATCTGCCTGTCCAGCCCGGTCTGCCGGCTCGTGGTGCGCGTGGCGGTCGAGGAGCCACTCCCGGTGGATCAAGCCAGTCTGTTTGCCAGCGACGCCCTGCCCCGGGCCTGGGCTTGGGCAGCGCTGGTGGAGACGCTTACCCACCGTTTGGGACGGGGGTGTGTGAGCGTGCCACGGCTGGTGGTCGACCCGGAGCCGGAGCGGTGCTACCAGACCGAGCCGGCCACCAGGGCCATCCCGACCGGCGCCCCGATCAGTCCTCCGCACACCCTTCTGGCCACAGGGACAGGCCCTGAGCCAGCGGACGTGAAAGCCTGGCGGCATCGGCCTCTGCGGCTTTGGCCCCAGCCGCGGCCGCTGGAGGTGCTGGCTCTGACGCCGCCCGGCACGCCCCGGGCCATGCGCACGGCCGGCATCGAGCGGCAGATTCGGCACGCCTGGGGACCGGAACGCATCGAGACCGGCTGGTGGCGGGGAGTGGAGATCGGCCGCGATTACTTCATGGTCGAGACCCAGGAGGGAGCCCGATGGTGGATCTTTCGGCGGCTCCAGGATGGCTGCTGGTTCTGGCACGGCTGCTTCGATTGAGCCTTTTCGGTGGACGCCATGGCCCGGTCCCAGGCACGAACCGCTCGAACGTCTCGCGCTC